>JAENXP010000200.1 GCA_016649475.1 Burkholderiales bacterium
CTGCGATCTGTCGCATGACTACGTTTCCATCAACGCGGACTACCGCAGCTGATCTGTATTTGACTTAAATGAGCGAATTGTCCAAATTTCTGGAGCGCGCGGAAGCGCTGGTTGAACGTCTCGAGGTGTTGTTGCCCGCGGTGCAGCCGCCGGTGGACTGGAACGCGAGCATCGCCTATCGCTGGCGCAAGACGGGAGGACGCGGACATCTGCAGCCTGTTTCGCATCCACACAAAATCCGGCTGTCCGACTTGCGCGGCGTCGACAGGCAAAAGCAGGTGATCGAACTGAATACGCGCCAGTTCGTAGCCGGGCTTCCGGCCAACAACGTGCTGCTGACCGGAGCGCGCGGCACCGGCAAGTCATCGCTGATCAAAGCGGTGCTGAACAAGTTCCACCGCCAGGGGCTGCGCCTGATCGAAGTGGACAAGCAGGATCTGATCGACTTGCCCGATATCGTCGACCAGATCTCCGTGCGCGCCGAGCGCTACATCATATTCTGCGACGACCTGTCGTTCGAGGCAGCCGAGGCAGGCTATAAGGCGCTCAAGGTGGTTCTGGACGGCTCCATCGCGGCGACCTCGGAAAACGTGCTTATCTACGCAACCTCCAACCGCCGTCATCTGATGCCAGAATACATGCAGGAAAATCTCGAGTACAAGCACGTGGGCGAGGAGATCCATCCGGGAGAGACCTCGGAAGAGAAGATTTCCCTGTCGGAGCGCTTCGGACTATGGGTGTCGTTCTATCCGTTCGACCAGGATGACTACCTCGGCATAGTCGAACACTGGCTTGCCGAACTGGGCTGCTCGCCGCGGGAGATTGCGGCCACGCACGAAGAAGCGCTGCAGTGGGCGCTCTCGCGCGGTTCGCGTTCGGGTCGCGTTGCCTGGCCGTTCGCGCGCGACGTATCCGGACGGCTGCGCGCTGCTGCTGCACCGCGTACCAAGCGCGGTTGAATACTGCTGTGGTTGAAGTGGTCGCTGCGGTGATCGAGCGGCCGGACGGAAGTTTTCTGCTGGCGCAGCGCCCCGCTGGAAAGGCATACGCCGGCTACTGGGAGTTTCCCGGTGGCAAGGTCGAGCCGGGGGAGCCGCTGGCGCAGGCCTTGGCGCGCGAACTGCACGAGGAACTCGGCATTGATGTCGACAGTGCTTATCCCTGGATCGTACGGACCTACGCTTATCCGCACGCCACCGTGCGGCTAAATTTTTTCCGCGTGCGCGCCTGGCGCGGTGAAGCGCACGGCAAGGAGGCGCAGCAGCTCGCGTGGCAGCACGTATCATCGCTCGCCGTGGCGCCCCTGCTGCCGGCCAATGCGCCGGTGCTGCGTGCGTTGCGACTACCGTTCGAGTACGCCATCACGCATGCTGGCGAGATTGGAACAGAGGCGCAGTTAAGCTTGCTCGACCGGGCGCTGGCGCGGGGTCTGAGGCTGATCCAGGTGCGTGAAAAAGGCATGCCAGCAGCCGAGCTGGAGCGCTTCGCCAGTACGGTAATCGCCAAAGCGCGTGCCTGCGGCGCGCGGGTGCTGATTAACTCCGACATCGAGCTGGCGCAGCGCTTGGGCGCGGACGGCGTGCACCTCGCGGCGGCGCAGCTTGCGCGCCTGCAGCACAGGCCGGAGCCGGGTTGGTGCGCAGCATCCTGCCACAGTGCCGCAGAGCTCGCGTGCGCGGCGCAGCTCGGGGTCGATTTCGCAGTACTCGGTCCGGTGCAGCCGACACCCACGCACCCGGGGGCGCAAGCGCTCGGCTGGGAAGGCTTCGGTGATCTGGCGCTGGGGTCGACAATGCCCGTGTTCGCGCTGGGAGGGATGCAGCCGCGCGACCTGGAAACCGCCTGGCGCCGTGGCGCGCACGGCATAGCCATGATGCGCCGGAGCTGGTAGCTGCGCAGGTGAGCGAGCGGTAACTGGGAAATCCGGCGCTCTGCAGTCTACGGCGCGTCGCGCTCCGATTCTGCCGACCCGGCCTCGGCGTCGTCGTCCCCGCCCTTGACGGCCACCCGATATTGCTCGTTTGCCCATGCGCCCAGGTCGATCATCTTGCAGCGTTCGGAACAGAACGGGCGGAACGGCGATTCCGTTCCCCAGAGCACCGGTGTGCCGCAACGCGGGCAGTTTACCGTGCGCTTATTCCGGGTCACAGGTTGCACAGTGCGAGTTCGAATTCCACATTCGAAGTGCTGGTGTGCGGACGCGTGTCGTCGCCGAAAATTGCAAAGCGGATGTTGAGCGCATATTTGTTGGCGCTGATTTCCGGAATGAATTCAGAATGCTGCGGTAGACGGATGCCCACCATCTGTACCACCCTGCCGCCGAGCATCTGCTGAAAAATGCCCTGCTGGGCGACGATCTTGGTCGGCTTGCCGCTCTCGCGCAGCAGCCGCAGCACGATGGTGCTGGCGTCGCGCAACGGATAGAGCGGGTTGATCCAGCCGTGCAGGTCGAAAGCGCGCGAGCTGGAATCTCGATGCAGCCAGTAATGATACGAGGGCAGGTCGAATTCGCACACGCCGCCGGGAATGCCGGTGCGCTGCTTGATCGACATCAGCCACTCGTTCTCGCGCAGATGCTGGCCGATCTTGCCGGTCATGTTGAACAGCGCAGAACTTGCCTGCTCAATATCCGAGATAACCCCGTTCAGCACATCCTCTAAAATATCCGGGTTGTTGCGGAATGAAAGCAGTACCTGCTTCTGCCTCTCCAGTTCCTGCAGCAGGTCCGACTTCAGGTCGGCGCGGCCTGCGACCTCGAGAATCTCGAACAACGTGAGCAGCGCAGCGTGGTGATCGAGCGCATCCTGGCGGGCGAGAAAAAAACGCGCGCGGTCGAACAGATCCTCCAGGCGCAACAGCGTGCGGATGCGCTCGTTGAAGGGATATTCGTAAGTGATCACTATCGCGTCAGTCGCCCAGGGTGAATGTCGGTTTGGGGGATTTTGACCGATTCACTGGCAATTTACAACTTCACCCGCCGGTCGCCGCGAACTGCAGATAGCGCAGATGCAGCGCCTCGACTTCGTGGCGCAGGTGCGCCAGGTCACGGCTGTTGTCGATCACGTCGTCGGCGGAGGCGAGGCGTGCCTCGCGCGAGACCTGGGTCGCCATGATGGCGCGTACCTGCGCTGCCGCAATTGCGTTGCGCGCCATTACGCGCTCGAGCTGCAGTTCCTCCGGGCAGTCCACTACCAGGATGCGCTGGCAGCGTTTGGCGTAATTCCCGGACTCGATCAGCAGTGGCACCGCCAGAATCACATAAGGGCTGAGTGCGGCCTGCACCAGCTCGGTCGAGCGCGCGCGAATCAGCGGGTGCAAGATGGCCTCGAGCTGGCGTTTCTTTTCGGCATCGGCGAATACCAGGTCGCGCATGCGGGGCCGCGCGAGCGCGCCCGCTTCAGTGATGTAGTCCGTGCCGAATGCAGCGCGTATCGGCTCGATCGCCGTCCCGCCCGGCGCGGTCAGCGAATGTGCAATGGCGTCGGTGTCCACTACGGCAATTCCGAGCCCTTCAAATAGCTGCGCCACGGTGCTCTTGCCGCTGCCTATTCCGCCCGTCAGGCCTACGATGTAGGGCATCAGGCTATCCCCGTCGCGCTCGAGAGCTTTGCGGCATGCGCTAAAGCAATTTCAGATAGGCGTGCGTCAGAGGCCCACCCCAGAACAGCGCGACCGTTCCCGCCACGGCAAGATAGGGGCCAAAAGGAATCGGGACGCCGCGACCGTGCTTCGCGAACAGTATGAGCGAGATTCCGGCGATGGCGCCTACGAGCGAGGAGGTGAGCACCACCAGTGGCAACATCTGCCAGCCCAGCCAGGCGCCTATCGCGGCAAGCAGCTTGAAATCGCCGAACCCCATGCCTTCCTTGCCGGTGAGAATGCGGAATCCCCAGTACACGCTCCACAGCGACAAGTATCCGCCCGCAGCGCCGATCACCGCCGAGCCGAGGTCTACGAAAGTGCCGGAGATGTTCAGCAACAGCCCGGCCCACACCAGGGGCAGCGTGATCGAGTCGGGCAGCAATTGGGTGTCGAAATCGATGAACGCGAGAGCGATCATGCACCACAGGAACGCCATCGCCGCGAATGCGGCGAGGCCGAAGCCGAAATGCCACGCCGCGTAGGCGCTCGCGAGCCCGGTAAAGGCTTCGATCAGCGGATAGCGCGGGCTGATGCGCACGCCGCAGGCCGCGCATTTGCCGCCGAGCACGAGATAGCTCGCGAGAGGTATGTTCTGCAGCGCAGTGATCGGGTGCGAGCAGGCGGGGCAACGCGATCGCGGCCGCGACAGACTGAAAGGTTCCTGTTCGGGCGGCTTCTCGCCGCGCAGTTCGGCACACTGGACTTCCCAGTCGCGCTGCATGATCCTGGGCAGGCGATAGATCACCACGTTCAGGAACGATCCGATGCACAGCCCCATGGCGAGGCAGAGCCACGGAAAAACTGCGGGATGAGTCATCGACTCTAGGGACGCCATGTGACCGGAGCCGGAGGGCGAAGAGATGACTGAGGCGCGCGGACTGTACGCGCCTCAACCGCTCGCGCCACCCTCCTGCCTCGCGCGCTAGACCGCAGCACCAAGTTTGAAGATCGGCAGGTACATCGCGATAACCATGCCGCCGATCAGCGTGCCCAGCACGACCATGATGATCGGTTCCATCAGGCTGGAGAGCGCCTCCACCGCGTCGTCGACTTCCTGTTCGAAAAAATCGGCAACCTTGGACAACATGCCGTCGAGCGCGCCGGATTCCTCTCCGATCTGCACCATCTGGATCACCATGCTCGGGAACACGGCCGTGTCCGTCATCGCTACCGTGAGGCTGGAGCCGGTGCTGACAGCCTGCTGAATTTTCTTGGTCGCCACGAGATAGACGTAATTGCCCGCGGCGCCGCCTACCGAGTCCAGCGCTTCCACCAGCGGCACGCCGGCTGCAAACATGGTCGAAAGCGTGCGCGTCCAGCGCGCGATGGTCGAAATGCGTATCAGGTGGCCGAATACCGGCGCCTTGAGCAGAAGTTTGTCCATGAAAATCTGCACCCCGAGCGAACGCTTCCACGCGTACATGAAACCGTATACGCCGCCGAAGATCAGCGGGAAGATGATGTACCAGTATTCGACGAACTTGTCCGATATCGCCATTACTATCAGAGTCGGCGTGGGCAGATCCGCGCCGAAACTGGTGAACACCTGCTTGAACGCAGGGATCACAAAAATCATGATTACCGCGGTAATTATGAATGCGACCGCGATAATCGCGACGGGGTAGAACAGGGCGGCCTTGATCTTCGACTTGATCGCCTGCGTCTTCTCCTTATACGTCGCAAGGCGGTCAAGCAGCGATTCCAGAATACCGGCCTGCTCGCCGGCGCCGACCAGATTGCAGAACAATGGGTCGAAATGCAGTGGAAACTTGCGGAACGCCTGGGTCAGGCTGGAGCCGGTCTCAACGTCGGTCTTGATGGCCATGAGCAGCCTCGAAACGGCCGGGTTGTTGTGCCCTTTGCCGACGATGTCGAAGGACTGCAACAGCGGCACGCCGGCTTTCATCATGGTGGCCAGCTGGCGCGTGAACAGCGTGACGTCTTTCTCGCTGACGCTGCCGCCCCCGCCTATGCTCTGTTTCTTGAC
>JAENXP010000309.1 GCA_016649475.1 Burkholderiales bacterium
CAGACGGCCTCGGAGGCGTTGAAGCTGATCGAAGTGAAATACAAACCGCTGCCGACGATAGCGACGCCCGAAGAGGCGCTGGCGCAGCCGCAGGTGCGCATACACGACTATACCGATTCGGGCAACATCCACCGCAACCAGTCCTTCGAGTTCGGCGACGTCGAGGAGGCGCTGGAAAATTCGGATCACGTGTTCGAGGATGTGTTCTTCTTCGAAGGCAACACGCATATGCCGATGGAGCAGCATGCCTCGCTTGCGACCATCGAGGGCGAGGGCAAGCTGAAGCTCTGGTCGAGCACCCAGGACCCGCACTACCTGCACCGGCAACTTGCGCGCGCGCTGCAGATGTCGGCCGCGCACATACGCGTGATCGCCTGCGACAACGGCGGCGGCTTCGGCGGCAAGTGCGATCCGGCGGGCCATGAGATCGTGGTGTCCAAAGCGGCCCTGCTGCTCGGCCGGCCGGTGAAAATCTGTCTCACGCGCGAGGAGGTGTTCTACCTGCACCGCGGCCGGCATCCGGTGCTGATGAAATTCCGCACCGGCGTGACCAAGGACGGCAAACTTACCGGCATGCACCTGCAGACCCTGCTCGACGGCGGCGCCTACGGTTCGCACGGTCCGGCGAGCACCTTCTACACCGGTGTGCTGACGCCGCTCACTTATGAATTGCCGCGCTTCAAGTTCGAGGCCTGCAGGATGTTCACCAACAAGCCCGCCTGCGGACCCAAGCGCGGCCACGGCACGCCGCAGCCGCGTTTCGGTCAGGAAGTGCAGCTCGACAAGATCGCCGAAAAGCTCAAGCTCGATCCGGCGGATCTGCGGCTCAACATGGTGACCAAAGCCAATTCGCTCACCGCGAGCTGGCTCAAGATAGGCAGCAACGGCCTCGCCGAATGCATACGCCAGGTAGTCGCGGGGTCCGGCTGGAAACAGAAACACGGCAAGCTGGGGCAGGGCCGCGGTGTCGGCATTGCCTGCAGTTCCTACATGACCGGCGCGGGCGTGTCGATCTACTGGAACAAGATGCCGCACACCGGGGTGCAGCTGACGCTGGACCGCAGCGGCCAGGTGACGGTGTTCTGCGGCGCGACCGAAGTCGGGCAGGGTTCGGACGACGTGCTTGCGGCGGTAGTGGCGGAAACCCTGGGCATCAGCACCAGGGAAGTGCGCTGCGTCACCGGCGATACCGGCATCACGCCGATCGACCTCGGCTCCTACTCCAGCCGCGTGACGCTGATGATGGGCAATGCGGCGCTGCAGGCGGCCGGGCGCGCGCGCGAGATGCTGGTCACCGCGGCGGCGGAGCAACTCGAAGTGCTGCCCGAGAGCATCGTGCTCTCGCGCGGGCGCGTGTTCGCGGCGGGCGACGCATCGAAGAGCATGAGCTTCGCCGAGGCGGTGGTGTACGCCGAGACCAAGTTCGGCACGCTGGGCACCGTCGGCTCGTACACGCCGCCCAAGCCGCCGGGCAAGTTCAAGGCGGCGGGCGTGGGGCCGTCGCCGGCGTACTCGTTTTCCGCCTGTGTGGTCGAAGTGGAAGTAGACGAGCATACCGGCTGGATAACCGTGCCGAAGATCTGGGTCGCGCACGACATCGGCCGCGCGTTGAACCCGACCCTGGCCCATGGCCAGGTCATAGGCGGCGTCTACATGGGCCTGGGCGAGGCCTTGATGGAAGAGCAGGTGTTCCGGCGCCTGCCGCCCAAGCTGTCCAACGCGCTGGTGCACAAGATTCCGTCGCTGCTCGAATACAAGAGCATCACCTCGATGGAAATGCCCGAGGTTGAGGTGTTTTTGATCGAGGATCCGGACCCGAATTGCCCCTTCGGCGCCAAGGAAGTCGGCCAGGGGCCGCTGCTGCCGGTGATGCCGGCGGTGGCCAACGCCGTGTTCGACGCGGTCGGGGTGCGCATCGACGAAGTGCCGATCACCCCGGAGAAAATCCTGCGCGCGCTGCACCTGAAGCGCGAAGGCAAGGATCCGCGCGTGGGGCCGGATCATTTTCCCGACGTGCCCTACATCGAGCCGACCTTCGTCGTTCCGCCGGCTGAAGGCGGCGATGGCGGCGAGAGCAAAATGGCGGTCCGCAATCCGGCGGACAGGCCCGCGCAAAGGGCGGCATCATGATGCGCCTGCCGTGGTTCAAGTATGAGTCGCCGACCAGCGTGGCCGAAGCCGCGCGCATGCTCGCGGGCGAAGGCCCGCGCGGCATGCTCATCGCCGGCGGCACCGATCTGCTGCCCAATATGAAGCGGCGCCAGCAGACGCCGGCAACGCTGATTTCGCTCAACCGGGTAGAAGGCCTCAGGAAAGTATCGAATGGATCCGGACTCACGCTGGGCGCCGGGCTCACTCTGACCGGGGTCGTCGGTACCGGCGCGGTGCGCGAAAAGTACCGCGGATTGTGGCAGGCGGCAGCGCAGGTCGCCTCGCCGCATCTGCGCAACATGGGAACGCTGGGCGGCAATCTGTGCCTGGACACGCGCTGCAACTATTACAACCAGAATGAGGATTGGCGCGAGGCGATCGGTTATTGCATGAAACGGGAGGGCAAAACCTGCTGGGTCGCGACCGCGAGCAAGCGCTGCCTCGCCGTTTCCTCTACCGATACGGCGCCGGCGCTGATTGCGCTGGGGGCCAAAGTGCGGCTGGTTTCGGCGGGTGGCGAACGCGAACTCGCGCTCGAGAGCCTGTATAAAAACGACGGCATGGATTACCTCACGCGCAAGCCCGACGAAATCCTCACCGAGGTGGTGTTGCCGCAAGCCGGGGGCTGGAGGAGCACCTACTGGAAGCTGCGCCGGCGCGGCTCCTTCGATTTTCCCCTGCTCGGCGTGGCCGTGGCCGCGCGTGCCGCGCCCGATGGCACCATCGAGGAGATGCGCCTGGTGCTGGGCGCGGTTTCGTCGCAGCCGTTCCTGGCCGCCAAGGCGAGCGAGTTCCTGATCGGCAAGAAACTCTCCGACGAGGTGATCGCCGAGGCAGGTTCCCTGGCGGCTTCTAGAGCCAAGCCTATGGATAATACCGACCTGGATGTATACTGGCGCAAGGAAGTCGTGCCCAGTTTCGTCGGCTACGCGCTGCGCGAGATCCGCGGCGACGATATGCGCACGATGCGCATGAGCATCGCGCGGCAGGCACTGTAACGCCAGGGGCATTGCGCCACCGTTACCTGGCAGGGAGCAGGCAATGCAATCGAAATTTTGGTGCAGTGGACTCGCCCTGGTTTTGCTGGGCGTTTGCGCACCCGCGGCGGCAACGCTGGGCGAGGACCTGAGTTCGGTACTGCTCGACCAGGCGCAATTGCAGGCCGGGCTGGAAGTCACGAGCACAGCCGGGTTTGCAGTGCACAGCATGCAACTGCCTTCGGGGACCACGGTCAGGGAATATGTCTCGCCCGCGGGCATGGTGTTCGCGGTGTCCTGGCAGGGACCCTCGATGCCGGACCTGCGGCAGGTCCTGGGCCGGTATTTTGCGGCCTATGTCGATGCCGTGAAAAATCAAGCTACCGTCGGTGGAGCGCGCGCACTGCAGCAGTCCGGCCTGGTGGTGCAGAGCGGGGGGCATATGCGCGCCTTTTTCGGCAGGGCCTATGTCCCGGCCATGCTGCCACGGGGCGTTTCCGCAGAGGAGATTCAATAAACCATGTCTGCCCTGCGCAATCTCCTCGCGCTGGTATTGCTTGCAAGCCTGGCGCAGATCCAGGGCTGTGGCGGCGCGAGCGAGCCGGACTCCGGCCCGACTGTGAGCTCGAACGTGCAGCCGATTTCAGTCGCACCGGGTCCGGTCAACAACGTCAATCTTGCGACGACCAGCGTAATCCTGTGCGCACCGGGTAGCAATTCCAACTGTCAGGTCATAGACAACATCGTGCTCGATACCGGATCCACCGGGCTGAGGATCCTCTCCTCGGCGATTTCGGCATCGCTGGGGCTGGTACAGCAGGTCAATTCCGTCGGCACGGCGGTGGTCGAATGCGCTTATTTCGTCGACGGCTATACCTGGGGACCGGTGAAACTGGCGGATCTCAGGATCGCCGACGAGCGCGCAAATTTACTGCCGATACAGGTGATCGGAGATCCGGACTTTCCCATTGCCCCGTCCAGATGCGTTTCCACCGGTCTGCCCGAGAAAAAGAATCTGAAGGATCTGCGCGCCAACGGAATACTGGGGTTGGGCGTATTCCGGCAGGACTGCGGCGACGCTTGCACGCGGCTTAACAATCTCGGCAGGTATTTCGTTTGCGCGTCCTCGGTTTGCGAGCAGGCGCCGCTCGCGCTGGCGCAGCAA
>JAENXP010000561.1 GCA_016649475.1 Burkholderiales bacterium
GCTGGCAGGCGATGGACGAAGCAGGGCGTAAGGATTACCTCGAGATAAGGATCGCCGATACCGGGCAGGGAATTCAAAAAGACGATTTATCCAGAATCTTCGAGCCGTTTTTCACCACAAAAGGGCAGCACGGAAACGGGCTCGGGCTTGCCGTTACGTGGGGAATCATCGACAACCACGACGGAACGATCAACGTGGAAAGCGAACCCGGAAAGGGAACGACGTTCATCCTGCACCTGCCTTTGCAGAAGTAATTGCGTTCCGAAATGTGGCAGGAAAGAGCGTTTTCCCGTGCAGGGAAGATCGGCAAGCTGAATCCGGAGGCCAGGTCTCCAAGGTCGAACGCGCGAGGACAAAAGCGAAGATGCGCGTGCCGGACTTGCGCGCGCGCTCCGCTTCTCCAGTGCCTTGATTTGATCAATATCAAGCCCCATTGAACCGCCGCGGCTTACCATACGCGCTCATTGGCGCAATGGCATGAATTGGGAGGCTAGGAATGGTAAGTCCCCGAAGAAAAAGCGCGGCGGCCGGAGCGAAAATCCGCGCGACCCTGGTCGACGCCGCGCGGCTCGCACTCTCCGCGGTCCTGCTTGCTGTCGCCAGCGCGACCGCCGGCGCCGCGGACAGCGCGCTTTCCCAGCTGGACGAGCAGTGTCTAGCATGCCATTCCTCCGCGGGTATGGAGATGAAGCTCGCCAACGGAGACAAACTCTCTTTGCGGGTTGACGCGGTGGCATTCGCAAAATCGGTGCATAGCGCGATCGGCTGCGCCGTCTCCCATGCCGGCACTTCGTTCGAGAACCATCCCCCGGTAAAGACGAAGAGCGCCGGCAGCCGGGAATATTCGCTGGAGCAGACCAAGGTCTGCGCATCCTGTCACGCCCCCGTTTTCAAGCAATACGAAGGCAGCATACACGCCGCCCTCGTTCGTGACGGCAATTCGGGTGCGCCCATCTGCACCGACTGCCACAGCCCTCACGCGGTGATGACCAAGGCCGCCTATGACGCCGCCTCCGGAGCGCCGTGCAGCAATTGCCACTATCCCATCTACACTGCCTATGCCGGCAGCGTGCACGGCAAGGCAACCATGGCCTGTTCCAGCTGCCACAATGCGCACGACGTGAGCGCCGCGTCCAAGGGAGACCGGCTGAAGAGTGCCTGTCTTGGGTGCCACCAGGACGCACTGGCGGCCCATAAGACCTGGCTGCCGAATGCCGGACGGCATTTCGACGCGGTATCCTGCCCCGCCTGTCATTCGCCGAAGGCAAAGCGCAAGGTCGACCTCAGGCTGTACGACAATGCGGCGCAGCAGCGCGTTGCGGAAAAGGAGGGCGTACCGCAGTTCGAATCCCGCGCGCGCCTGGCCGATGCAAAGGGCACCGGCCTGGATGCGATGGCACTGCAAAGCCTGCTGCGCGGATTCAACCAGGAGGGGACTGACGGCAAGACGACTCTACGGGGCCGGCTGGAGGTCAGCACGGGTGTCGAGGCGCATGAGCTCGTGCGCAGCGCCGACGCCGTCCGGGACTGCGCCAAATGCCACCAGCAAGGCGCCGATCCGTTCCAGAGCGTAACGGTTTCCATCGTCGGCCCGGACGGCCGACCCGTTCGCTATGGCGCAAAGCCGGAAGTCCTGAACTCCATAATATCGGTGGATTCCGTGGGCGGTTTTTATGCCATAGGCGGCACCCGGATCAAGCTGCTGGACTGGCTGCTCGCCCTCGCGGTACTCGGCGGCATCGGCGCGCCGCTGGGCCATTTGACGCTCAACTGGCTATTCAAGAGATACGCGAAGAGAATCGGCGGGAGCGAAGACTCGTGAAAAGCCTGGACCCGAAGCTGTCCCGAGTCGTTCGTCGCTTTTGCCGACGTCGATGCATGAATGTAAAAGGGAACTAAGCAATGCCAAGAATCTACGTTCACCCGCTTCCAGTCAGGATCTGGCACTGGATCAACGCGCTCGGATTCGTAGTGATGATCATCACCGGCTTTCAGATCCGTTACATCGGATTGATCGACCTGATGTCGTTCCGCACGGCAGTGGTCGTGCACGACTGGGTCGGTTTTGTGCTCATCGGCAATTTTTTCATCTGGCTGCTCTTCTACCTGTTTTCCGACAAGATCCGGGTCTACCATCCCGAATTGAGTCCGATGAAGCATTTTCGCGCGAGCTTCCGCCAGGCCATGTTTTACGGCTATGGCATTTTCAAAGGTGAACCCAATCCGCACCACGTCAGTGTTTACCAGAAGTTCAACTCGATGCAGAGCATGAGCTACCAGGTGATCATGCTGTTGCTGGTTCCCCTGCAGTTTTGGACCGGCGTGCTGCTGTGGGACGTCAAGCGCTTCTCCGGCATGATCGACCTGCTCGGTGGCGTGCGAGTGGTGGACACGGCACACGTGCTGATTTTCATCTTCTTCTCCGGATTCATATTCATGCACATCTACCTCGCGACCCTCGGTCACACGCGCACGGCACACATCGAGTCCATGCTGACCGGCTACGAGGAAATCCCGGAAGAGCACGGCGGCGCCAAATAACATAAGCGCGCTCTATACGCAGCGTCTTAAATACCGCCGCATGGGACGGGCAGAATTGCGCGCTGCGCGCGCCTACC
>JAENXP010000371.1 GCA_016649475.1 Burkholderiales bacterium
ATAAAGCGCGCCGACAACTCGGCCGCGGTGGTGAGCGCCGCAGCGGAGTACTTGATTCCGTGGTGTGCCTCGAAGCGGCTCTTCAGACCGCGCAGGATGGCCACTGTTTCCTCTACTGAGGGCTCGACGACATCGATCTTCTGAAAACGACGCGACAGGGCATGGTCTTTTTCGAATACGCCACGGTACTCGTTATAAGTGGTCGCACCGATGCACTTCAGTTGCCCCGAGGAAAGCGCAGGCTTGAGCAGGTTGGATGCGTCCAGGGTCCCGCCGGATGCGGCGCCTGCACCGATCAGCGTGTGGATCTCGTCGATGAACAGAATCGCATTGCAGTTATCCAGCAACTGCTTCAGTACTGCCTTCAGGCGCTGTTCGAAATCGCCGCGGTACTTGGTCCCCGCGAGCAATGCGCCCATGTCCAGCGCATACACCTGGCAGCGCGCCAGGACTTCAGGCACTGCGCCTTCGACGATGCGCCGCGCCAAGCCCTCGGCGATGGCCGTCTTGCCTACCCCGGCTTCGCCGACCAGCAGCGGATTGTTCTTGCGCCGCCGGCACAAAGTCTGGATCACACGTTCCAGTTCGCGTTCGCGGCCAATGAGAGGATCGATCTTGCCGACCAGGGCCTGGGCGTTCAGATTGAGGGTGTAGGTTTCGAGCGCGCCGTGGCCGGCCTGTTCGTCCTGCTGCTCCTCGCTGGTCTCCGGCTTTCCACTCTGGCTTTGCGGCGTCTTGGTGATGCCATGCGAAATGAAGTTAACCACGTCCAGCCGGGTAATGCCTTGCTGATGCAGGTAGTACACCGCGTGCGAGTCTTTCTCGCCGAATATGGCCACAAGCACGTTGGCGCCCGTCACCTCCTTCTTGCCAGAGGACTGTACGTGCAGGATGGCGCGTTGGATTACGCGCTGGAAACCCAGCGTCGGCTGGGTGTCGATCTCCTCGGTCCCGGCCACGGTCGGGGTGTGCTCGGCCACGAAGCCGGAGAGGCTCTTGCGCAGTTCGTCGACATTGGCTGCACAGGCGCGCAGCACCTCGGCAGCGGTGGGATTGTCCAGCAGCGCCAGCAAAAGGTGCTCGACCGTAATGAACTCATGGCGCTTTTGCCGTGCCTCGACAAATGCCATATGCAAGCTGACTTCAAGTTCCTGAGCAATCATTCAATTTCCTCCATCACGCATTGAAGCGGATGTTGATGTTGGCGGGCGAAGCTGCCCACCTGTTCTACCTTGGTAACGGCTACGTCCTTGGGATAGACACCGCAAACTCCCATCCCTTCCCGGTGCACCTTCAGCATTACCTGCGTCGCCTGTTCGCGGCTCAGGTTGAAGAATGTCTGCAGTACGACCACCACGAATTCCATTGGCGTGTAGTCGTCATTCAGCAGCATAACCTTGAACAACGGCGGTGGCTTGACCCTGGCCTTCTTCGCCTCTAAGACGGTCCCTTCACGCGTCCGGTTTGCCATGCTCGCTCACCCACCTAAACACTATGCCAGATTCTACACTCAGTCAATTTGACTTGTGCTTCGTTACAATCAGGAAATTTCAAGCTGGGATGCGAAACGAAGGGTCTCTCCCCTTACTTGACCCGTCTTGTCCCTGATATTAAGGGCCATTTCGGAAATTCCGAATGCGCCTGTTGGACAATGACGAACGGCACCAAGTTCCGCCCTTCATTGCTGCATTATCGCCTGAAAAGCGCACTTCTTGCGCCTAATCGTAATCGCTGTTGCGGCGCGGTGCAATGCTTGCGGAAGGTGCAAATTTCGAGTATTCGCGTCAAGAGCGCAGCCACTTGACTTGCTTCGGCAAACTTAGTAAAAAACGGCTGGTGTCAGCCTTCATGCACCCTGCGCGATGCAATTGCGACGCCGCATCGATCCTGACATGACAGGGCAGCGCCCGATCTTATGTAATTATTTTGGAAGTATTTATGCCAACAGGTACGGTTAAGTGGTTCAACGACGCCAAGGGCTACGGCTTCATCACCCCCGACGATGGAAGCGAGGATTTGTTTGCACACTTCTCCGCTATCCAGATGGACGGCTTTAAAACGCTGAAGGAGGGCCAGAAGGTGAAATTCGAGGTCGCCCAAGGCCCGAAGGGCAAACAAGCCTCCGGCATCCTGTCTGCAGACTGAACCCGCGCCTGAGCGGCGCAGGTCGGGATCGCAGTGACAAAACAGCCGGCATTCGGCCCGCGCCAGGTCCGCGGCGACTTTTTCCCAGGCTAGATTGAAAAGCGGCAGCAGGCGCTAGGCCTGCTGCCCCTGTTTTTCCAGCACGCGCCGCTTGATCGCGGGTGCGCGCGTTGCGCGCAAAACGGCGAAGTACCGCCTCAGCGCATGTTGTCGATCAAGGCCTGGCCGAAGCCCGAACACGAGACCTGCTTGGCGCCGGTCATCAGACGCGCAAAGTCATAGGTCACGGTCTTGGCTTGGATCGCAGTGGTCATCGCGTTGATGATCAGATCGGCGGCCTCGACCCAGCCCATGTGGCGCAGCATCATCTCCGCCGAGAGAATCTCCGATCCGGGGTTGACGTAGTCCTTGCCCGCGTATTTCGGTGCGGTGCCGTGGGTAGCTTCGAACATGGCAACGGTGTCGGACATGTTGGCGCCTGGGGCGATGCCGATGCCACCGATTTGCGCCGCCAGGGCGTCGGAGATCAAGTCGCCGGTCAGGTTAAGTGTCGCGATCACGTCGTATTCGGACGGGCGCAGCAGGATCTGCTGCAGCATCGCGTCGGTGATCACATCCTTGACCACGATTTCCTGGCCGGTTTTCGGGTTTTTGTAGCTCATCCACGGACCACCGTCGATCAACTTGGCGCCAAACTCCTTCTGCGCCAGCGCATAGCCCCAATCGCGGAACGCGCCCTCGGTGAATTTCTGGATATTGCCCTTGTGCACCAGAGTGACGGACTTGCGATTGTTGTCGATCGCGTACTGGAACGCTTTCCTGATCAGGCGTTCGCTACCCTCGCTCGAGACCGGCTTGATGCCGATGGCCGAAGTTGCCGGAAAGCGGATTTTCGTGACCTTCATTTCCTTGATCAGGAATTCGATGATCTTCTTCGCCTCGGGTGTCCCTGAGGCCCACTCGATGCCGGCGTAGATGTCCTCGGCGTTCTCGCGGAAGATCACCATGTCGGTCTTTTCCGGCTCTTTGACCGGGCTCGGAACGCCAGGAAAGTAGTGCACCGGGCGCAGGCAAACGTAAAGGTCGAGTTGCTGGCGCAGGGCCACGTTAATGGAGCGGATGCCGCCTCCAACAGGAGTAGTCAGCGGCCCTTTGATCGACACCACGTATTCCCTGGACGCCTCCAGAGTCTCATCCGGGAGCCAGACATTCTCGCCGTACACCTTGCACGACTTTTCGCCAGCGTACATTTCCATCCAGGAGATCTTGCGCTTGCCGGCGTAAGCCTTGGCCACTGCTGCATCCACAACCTTGATCATCACCGGGGTGATGTCGACGCCAATGCCATCGCCCTCGATGAAGGGGATGATGGGTTGGTTCGGTACTTCAAGGGAATTGTCCGGTCGGACGCGGATTTTTTCACCTATTTTGGGGATTTTGATGTGTTTGTAGCTGGCCATGTGGGCTCCTGTAATGGATGGGATCGGGAAGGGGGGGGGGCTGACAACTCTTATATCTTATATATGATACACGACATGGTGCGCTCAGGAACGTATTTTACTCCGGTTCGCGGCGCGAATTCGCGGTGATGAACAGGGCATCAGATAGGGTCGTCGCGGCAGTGCAGCAAGTCTAGGTAACAGGGTTGCGCAGTGCGAGACAGTCGATACAG
>JAENXP010000366.1 GCA_016649475.1 Burkholderiales bacterium
GCGCCTGCCGCGCAAGCGCCGGCGGCAAAGCCGGCAGCAGTCGCGAGCGTGCCGGTCGCGAGCGTGCCGACCGCGGCCGTCCCCGAGCGCGTGTTTCAGGTGCAGGAATCCGGGGATCCCAATTCTTTCAATCGATTGCTGACGGCGCCCGCGCAGCGCAACCGCCCGCCGCTTGAGGATGGCATTCACGACCCGACAAGTCCGGGCACCGCTCTGCTGCAGCCGCCGCTGCGCTCGTTCCAGACCTTGCCACGCAGCAACATTGGTAACTACGTGGACTGGGTTGCCGCACTCGCCAGCAAGCGCATCCAGCCGCGATGGGATATAGGCGATCCCGGTGCGCAGGCGACGGTCATGGATCTGAACATCGTGCGCGAAGTGAAAGGCTCGATGAATGACGTCGTATTCCCACACAAACAGCATACAGAGTGGCTGGACTGCTCGAACTGCCATCCGGCGATATTCAAACCGCAGAAGGGTTCTAACCAGATCAGCATGGCAGCGATCATGCTGGGTCAGCAATGCGGCGTCTGTCACGGCAGGGTCGCGTTTCCGATCTCGGAGTGCCGGCAGTGCCATTCGCGCAAGAAGAGTGCGCAGGCGCGGACCGGTGAGACTCAGGTCAAAGGGAGCGGAAAACCATGACACGCCTGCTGCGGCGTACGGCGTCGGCGGTGTCGACCTGCGCGTGCATCGCGGCCGCCATTGTCCAGGCCGAGGCCAAGGCGCCCGGCGCGGAAATCGGCGTGTCGCGTGAACTCGTCGAGCAAAAGCTCAGCTTGCTCAAGCGCGTGCTTTCGGATTCGCCGGCGGCCAAACGCATCGAGGCCAGCCAAAACGCCGCGGCCCGGGGCTATCTGTCTGACGCGCACGAGAATTATCGCAAGGCGCTGCTCTCCATCAAGAGCGATGATCTGGCCGCGGCGGACAGGCAGCTCAATAACGCAACCTCGTTGATGGGCAAGGCGCGCCAGTTGGTGCCGGATCCGGCGGCGCACGATACCGAGCGGCGTGCGCAATACGCACGCATGCTGGATTCGGTCGAATCGCTGCGTAGTTCCTACCACGGACACCTGCCGCGAGCCCGGTCGCAGCCGGGCGGGGCGGAAGATCCCTTGCTCGCCAAAGTGGCCAGGCTCGTCGACTCCGCGCGGGCGTTCGCTCAAGCAGGGCAGATCGAACAGGCGAACAAGCTGTTGGCCGAGGCGGAGCGCACCCTGATGACGGGACTGGGCCAGATGCTAGGCTCGACGTCGGTTGAATATGCGCAGCATTTCGAGACTGCGGCCGAAGAGTACGCCTACGAGCTGGAACGAAACCGAAGCTATGCCGAGCTCATACCGATAGCGATGGATGCGTTCAAGCCCAGCGCAGAAGCGGTTCGCGAAGCACGGCGATTCGTGGATGGCGACCGCGGCCTGCGCGAGCAGGCGCAACGGCACGCTGCTGCAAAGGACTATCGTGCCGCGCTGACGGCGCTGCGCGGCGGAACCAGCCAGCTGCAGAGCGCTCTGGCGTCCGTGGGGCTGCGCGTGCCGCAGCATCCTAAAGCGCGGTGATTCTTGCGATGATGGAGCATTCATGAAGGCAATTCGAGTCTGTATGATCCTGCTCGCGCTGGGCGCGGGCGCTTTGCCCCTCAGCGCATCGGCGCAGCCGGCTTCGGCGGAGGCCGCAGTGGACCGGAGCCGGCTGGAACAGCGGCTGGCAGCGGTGGAAACCCTGCTGGAGAATTCATCTGCAGCGCGCCAGGTGGAGGATAGCGGTGACGCCCGCGCGCGGCAAAAGCGCGATTCGGCGCGCGAAATCTATCGCCAGGCGCGCGCCGCGTTTGAGTCGGGACAGTACGCACGCACAGCGGAACTGCTGCCGCAGGCGAGCGCGCAGATGTTCGATGCTGTGCGCTCCTCCGCCCCTGGCGAAGTCACCGCGCCCAAGGCGCGCAGGGATTTCGAAGCGCGCCTGGACAGCGTCAATTCGCTGCATGCCGCATTTCGCCGCGTCGCCGCGGAAAAACAGGGCGTAGCCGGCGTGGCCGAGACCAGCCGCGACATTGACAACCTGATCCGCGAAGCACAGCGCCTGGCGGACGAGGGCGATATCGATGCCGGGCGCGCCGCGCTGGATCGCGCCTACCTGATCACCAAGGCAGCGGTGAGTTCGCTGCGCGGCGGTGACACGCTGGTGCGTTCGTTGCACTTTGAGACCAAGGAAGAGGAATACCGCTATGAACTGGACCGCAATGACACCCACCAGATGCTGGTCCGGGTGCTGACCGACGGCAAACCGCGCACCTCCGAGCAGCAATCCGCAGTGGCCAAAGCCGCGCAGTTGCGCGCTCAGGCCGACGCCGCCAGCGCCGATCCGGCTGCCGGCGTAAGGCTGCTGGAGGAATCGACGCGCGAACTGATACGCGCGATCCGCGCTGCCGGCGTATTCATTCCAAGCTAGGTGGCGGGAATGCGCAGCGAGCGGGGTGTGCGACGGTGGCGCTGGCAATGGGCGCTGCTGCTGCCTGCGGCACTTGTGTTTGTGACTCAGGCGCCGATCGCGGCCGACAAGGCGAGGCGTTGGTTGCCATTGAATCAGGACGGGATTCACGATCCGAAGAGTCCGGCACTGCGCGTGTTGCAGGAACCGGGCGAGGCGCTGTCGCGTTTGCCTGCGGACGCCGCGGGCGTGGGCAACCAGGTAAATTGGGTGAAAGCACTGGAACAGGGCCGCATCGATCCACGCGCCAACATCCGCGCGCAGACAGCAATACGCACGCTGGACACCGACATCCTGCTCAACCTGCGCGGGGGCACGCCCATCGTGCGATTCCCTCACCGGCAACATACGCTGTGGCTCGATTGCAGCAATTGTCACGAGCACCTGTTCAAGTCCAAGGCAGGCGCGAACAAGCTAAGCATGCAGCGCATCCTTCAAGGCGAGCAGTGCGGTGTCTGCCACGGCGCGGTTTCGTTTCCTCTGACACAATGCGGGCGCTGTCACAACACGCCGCGAAAACGGCCGCTGCCTGTGGCGGCCGTGCCGGGATCCTAGGGCGGGCACGAAGGCATGCGCGCGGGTTCGGTGGGACTGGTCGCACTAGGTGCGGTGCTGGCGGTGGCGCCGGCGCAGGCGCGCGCCGAATATGGTGACGTGGTATTCAATCAACGCGCGGAAAAGGAGGGCATGCGTCCCGTGGTTTTTTCCCACTGGTTTCACCGTATCCGTTTTCGCTGCAAGGTATGCCATAACGAGCTCGGCTTCGAAATGCGAGCGGGTGCCAACAACGTGCGCATGGTGGACATCGTCAACGGCAAGTTCTGCGGCTCCTGCCATAACGGCGAAATCGCGTGGGGCGCGGATCGCTGCGACCTGTGCCACTCGGGACGTCCCGGCCTGCAAAGCCGCATCCATGGCGGCAATCAGACGCTGGGGCCCGGCCGATGGTAAGGCTCCGGCCGCCGCAGGCGGAGCGCGGCGCATGCGCCGGGCCGTGGCGCACATTTGCGCTGGGCGACGACTTGTGCCGAGGAGTAGGGATATGTGCAGCGAAACGGGCATGACACCGTGTGCGCTTCCCCGAGCAAGGATGTGTGCGGCCGTGCTCGCGCTCGGCGTGCTGCTGGCAGCCTGTGCTGCGCCCGGGCCGCGCACCTTGCATTTCGGCATGCAAGACGCGCCCGAAGGCCGCAGTCTGATGTGGCCTTCGGCGCCGGAGGTGCCGCGTTTCATGTACGCGGGACAGCTGCTCGGGGACGCCAATTTCAGGGCGCCGCCAGCCGCGGCGGACGGCATCGGCGGCGCGATGCGCCGGCTTGCCGCATTCATTGTCGGGGAGCAGGCGCCGAC
>JAENXP010000735.1 GCA_016649475.1 Burkholderiales bacterium
GGCAATGTGTATTACAATCTGATCGAAATGGCCATTGGTGCCGAGATCAATGGCAAGCTTGTCCACCAACCGAAGGGGCAGGTTCCGTTACTTGAGCAGACGGCTCGAATTGATGAGTCGGCCGCTGCCGCAAGCGAGTCGCAGTAGTCCGGTACAGTCCGGTACGAGAATTAGGAAGCAATTATGGAAAACGCAGCAACCCAGGCTCCACCACCACCGCCAAGCGTGATATTCACCGATGCGGCGGCAACCAAGGTGGGCGAACTCATAGCCGAGGAAGACAACCCCAACCTCAAGCTTCGTGTATTTATCTCGGGCGGCGGTTGTTCGGGTTTTCAGTACGGCTTCACGTTTGATGAGGATATCGAGGACGGTGACAGCCAGGTTGAAAAGCACGGTGTCATGTTGTTGATTGATCCGATGAGCGTTCAATACCTGATGGGTGCCGAAATCGATTACAAGGAAGATCTGCAGGGCGCGCAGTTCATCATCCGGAATCCAAATGCACAAACCACCTGCGGCTGCGGATCGTCCTTCACCGTCTGAGATCGCCCAGTCCGAAATAATCGCAGCCGTCGATCTCGGCTCAAACAGTTTTCACATGATCGTCGGCGAGCTGCGCCATGGGCAGCTCGCGATACTCGATCGAATTCGCGAAACCGTGCGGCTCGCCGAAGGCTTGTCGGAGACAGGCGATCTTCGCGATGACGCCCGCGAGCGAGCAATCTCCTGCTTGTCACGCTTTGGCGAACGTCTGCGCGATATGCGCGCCAGCAATGTACGTGCGGCGGGCACCAGCACTATTCGTCGTGCCCGCGAAGATTCGACATTCATGCGTGAGGCCGAGGAAGCGCTGGGTCATCCCATAGAAATAATTTCCGGAATCGAGGAAGCGCGCCTCATATATAACGGCGTGACGCACAGCCTTCCGCCGACGGAAGGCCTTCGACTGGTGATGGATATCGGCGGTGGTAGCACCGAACTGATACTCGGGCAAGGGCCACAGCCCAAAGCCCTCGAAAGCCTGCACATGGGTTGTGTTTCGATGACCGAGCGCTTTTTCCCGGACGGCAAGCTGACCAGACGTGCGTTCGATAAGGCGCGGATAGCAGCTCGTTTGGAATTGCGCCCGGTCAAAGCGTTCTTTCGCGATTCGAGCAATATCGAAGCGATCGGCACATCCGGCACAATCCGCGCCACCGAAGACGTCGCAAGGGAGCTTGGGATCACCGAGTCCGGTCTGACGTCGGATATCATTGACCAGTTGATTGACAGAGTTCTTGATTTTGACTCCATCGAGGAGCTGACTTTGAGCGGTTTGTCCGATCGGCGGGCACAAGTTTGGCCGGGAGGCCTTTCCATCCTTGCCGAACTGCTAAGCGTTTTGAGAATCGAGCGATTGCAGATATCCGACGGCGCATTGCGTGAAGGCCTGCTTTACGATCTTTTGGGTCGCTTACAGCACGAAGATGCGAGAGAGAGAACAGTTCAGGCGATGGCCGCGCGCTATCACGTCGATACCGAACAGGGTCGGCGGGTTGCGGAAACTGCGGCCCGGTTGCACGGCCAATGTGCTCTGGACTGGAAAGTCCGGTCGGATTTCGAAATACGAGTGCTTGACTGGGCGGCTCGGCTGCACGAGATCGGTCTCGATATTTCGCACGATGGGTTCCAGCGCCATGGCGCCTATATCGCCGAGTATGCGGATATGCCGGGTTTTCCGCGCGCGGAGCAGCGCTACCTGGCGTTTCTGATCGGCGTTCAGCGCGACCGCCCGGACGCGAGTCGACTTAAAACCTTGCCAAAAGGCTGGCGAGATTCGGCTCTGCGCCTCGCGATTTTGCTGCGGCTCGCCGTGTTGCTGAATCGCAGTCGGAATAACGACGCCGCGCCGGCACTGAAAA
>JAENXP010000765.1 GCA_016649475.1 Burkholderiales bacterium
CCCGCGCGCAACAAGAAGGACTTCGAGGACGTGCCCGAGACCGCGCGCGGTGCCGTGCGCTTCGTGTGGATGGCGACGGTGGACGACGCCATCGAGGCTGCCCTGGAGCCTGTCGGTCAGACCGGCCCGGCGGAGACGTCCGACCTCTCCGACGATCAGCGCCACGCCGCTAGCGGCTAGGCCGCCGTGCCCCACAGCCGCCGCCATCCCCAAATTGGTCTTGCGCTTGGCAGCGGTGCCGCCCGCGGCTGGGCGCATATCGGCATCATCGAGGCCCTGCTCGACGCCGGCATCGAACCCAAGATTGTCTGCGGCTCATCGATGGGCGCGCTGGTCGGCGCCGCCTACGTAGCCGGCCGGCTCACGAACTTGCGGGACTGGGCCGAGGCCGTCAGCTGGCGCGAGATCATCCGCCTCATGGACATCCGTCTGTCGGGCGGCGGTGTGATCGACGGAAAGCAGATTGTCGAGTTCTTGCGTAACCTGGATATATCCGCACCGATCGAGAGCTATCCCAAGAAGTTCGCTGCGCTTGCCACCGATCTCGTCACCGGGCGGGAGATCTGGCTGCAAAGCGGTCCTATCGACACCGCTGTGCGCGCCTCCATTTCCATACCGGGGATCATCCGCCCCGCGGAACATGAGGGCCAATGGCTGCTGGACGGCGGCTTGGTCAATCCGGTGCCCGTTTCCACCTGCCGCGCCCTTGGCGCGGAAATCATCATCGCCGTCAATGTCAACGGCGAGCTCTTGGCCCGGCGTTTCGACAAGAAGCCGCTCAAGCAGTTCGACAAGACGACCAAGCGCATCCCGAACGAATTCCTCACCCAGCTTCACAGCCAGATGCCAGCCGCGATCAGGCAGCAGATTGACCTTCTTGCGCCAAAGCTGCTGCAGCCGGAGGCTCGCACGCCGGGCTATTTCCAAGTGATCGCCACGGTGATCAACATCATGCAGGATCACATCACGCGCACCCGTCTCGCCGGCGAGCCGCCCCACGTCCTGCTCGTCCCGCGCATGGGCAAGATCGGGCTGCTGGACTTCAATCGCGCCAAGGAGGCGATCGCCGAGGGGCGGGCCTGCGTCGAGCGCGCGCTCCCGCTTTTGCAAGAATATATTTAGGGAAGCCGTGTGCGCTTCGTGTGGATGTCCTCCGTATCAGGGTTGTTCCAGCCATTATACCGGCAATGACCTGTGGCAGATACTTGCGGCCGATCAAACCTGCCCCTGGAAGTGGGCGTTCCAGGCCGTCACATGGGTGATGGCGGCGCGGTCGAGCGGTAGCCTCAAAGAGCCCGCTATGTGCCAACAGCGGACATCGGAATTGAGGGGCATTCAAAAGAGGATCATAGTCTTCCCCGAAGGCGCGGCCCCATGCCAAACGTCGGAGGCAAACCATGAAAAGCATTTTGTGCACATCTTTATTGATCCTGCTGATGCCGAGCGCCTATGCCGCCTCATTGCCGGGCGACAGCGCCGAGGGAAAGCGCTTGCTCAACGCGCATTGCATGGAATGCCACCAGACCGACATCTTCACCCGCAAGGACCGAAAGGTTCAGTCGTTGGATGCGCTGAAAGAGCAGTTGGTCAGCTGCAGTCATGCGGCAAAAGTGGAATTCTCCGCGAGCGAAATGCAGGACCTCCTCAAGTACTTGAACGATCAGTTTTATCATTTCCAGTAGGCACGGGTCCGAACAACAACAGGAGAAAATAATGGCTGAAAATAATCCGTTTGAAATTCCCCCACAGGTTCGCGAGCTTGCCGAAAAGAACATAGACCAGGCGCGCCAGCTCTACGATCAATGGATGGAAGGCATCTCTCGA
>JAENXP010000849.1 GCA_016649475.1 Burkholderiales bacterium
ACTCGCCTCGCTCGGCAGCGAAGGGCTCGCAGTGCGTGCCGCGCTCATGCGCGAACTGGATCTGGGCGAGCCGGACATCACCTGGCATGTCGCGCGCGACTCCCTGGCCGAAGCCGTGCTGTACACGGGGCTGCTTACCGGCTCGCTCGCCAAGATCGCGGGCGACGTGATGATGATGATGTCCACCGAGTTCGGCGAAGTGTTCGAGCCCTTCGAGCACGGGCGCGGCGCGAGCAGCACCATGCCGCAAAAACGCAACCCGATCTCCTCGGAGCTGATCATGGCCTGCGCCAAGCTGGTGCGGCAGCATTGCGCGCTGATGCTGGACGCGACGGTGCAGGACTTCGAGCGCGCAACCGGACCCTGGCATGCGGAATGGATCGCCCTGCCGGAGAGCTACATCGCGACCGCCGGCGCCTTGCGCCAGGCCAGGCTGATGCTCGCCGGCCTGAGCGTCGACGCAGAGCGCATGCAGCGCAACCTGGAACTCACCTCCGGCCTGATCGTGACCGAGGCGGTGATGATGGGGCTGGCGCCCAAGCTCGGACGGCAGCTGGCGCACGACGCGGTGTACGACGCCTGTCGCGCGGCAGCCGAGAGCGGACGTCCCCTGCTCGAGCTCCTCTGCGCCGACGCCCTAATCAGCGCGCACTTGGACCGGGCCGAACTCGAACGCCTGCTCGACCCGCGCAATTATCTTGGCAGCGCAGCGGCGATGGTGGACCGCTCCCTGAGCTGAAATCGACGCTAGTTGCGCGCATAGAGCGCGGGAAATTGCCGCTGAAGATTGGCGATTTTCGGCAGGTCGTTGACTACGATGTAAGGCTGGTTCGGGTTGCGCGCGAGATAGTCCTGATGATAAGCCTCGGCGTCGTAAAACGCCTTCAGCGGCGTCACCTGCGTGACGATCGGGCGCGGAAATGCGCGCGCTGCCTGCAGCTGGGCAATGTAAGCCTCGGTGACCCGCTTCTGTTCGTCGTTGGCAAAGAATACCGCCGAGCGGTACTGGGTGCCGGTATCCGGGCCCTGCCGGTCCAGTTCGGTCGGATCGTGCGCGACGGAAAAGAACACCTTCAGCAGCTGCCCGTAGGAGATGCGCGAGGGATCGTAGGTGATGCGCACCGACTCGGCGTGACCGGTGCTGCCCGAACTGACCAGCTCATAGCTTGCCGTCTTCGCGCTTCCGCCCGCGTACCCCGATACCACCTTGCTTACGCCTTTGACATGCTTGAACACGGCATCCACGCCCCAAAAGCAGCCGCCCGCGAAAACAGCGGTTTCCGTCCCCGCCGCCGGCGCCAGCGTCGCGTCGACCTTGGGATCAGGCAGGGGACCTTCGGCACGGGATGGCGCGAAGAACAGGACCAGCGTCAGCACCGTAACGACGCCGAAGATCGCAAGAACTGCATCAGTGGATGGACGTAACATGGCACATTCTCCTTCGACCGGGCCCCACGCTCAGGTTACGGCCTGACCGGACGGCGGCTGATCCAGCGCGTATGATAACCAAGGAAGGCCGCAGCACGAATGAATATTGCTGACGGC
>JAENXP010000569.1 GCA_016649475.1 Burkholderiales bacterium
CGTTGTTGTGTTTCCCGCTGGACTTCGACTATATACACGCTACACGCTATGGCGCGGCGACCAGTGGCGGGCAGGTCGACTGGAAAGTCGAACCCACGGGCAATGTCGCCGGCAGGGTGGTACTGGTTCTCGACGATATCCTGGACATCGGCGATACCATGCATGCAGTACGCGAGCGCGTTCTGGGTCTGGGCGCACGCGCGTTCTTCAGCGCCGTACTCACGGACAAGAAGAAATCCGCAGCCAAACCCATCTGCGCCGATTTCGTCGGTCTCAGCCTGCCGGACCGCTATGTGTTCGGATGCGGCATGGATGCGCACGGCGCATGGCGCAATCTGCCGGCCATCTACGCGCTGCGCCAGGACGCCACGGCGTGAAACGCTGCCGGGCTTGCCGCGTCCGGCATACACCTTGCCGTGATAACATCGCGGCCGTTCCAATGGCAAAGCTACTATTTCCCTTGTTCTTTTCGGCCATCCAATGTTAGCAATCATCGGCGGCAGCGGCCTCACCCAACTGTCCATACTCGACGTCAGCCGCCGCCTCGCCGTGCGCACGCCCTATGGCGAGCCATCGGGCGCGCTTACCTTCGGCCGCATCGCCGGCGAAGACGTGGTGTTCCTGGCCCGGCACGGTTACGGCCATACCATTCCGCCGCACGAAGTAAACTATCGCGCCAATATCTGGGCGCTCAAGGAGCAAAAAGTGGAAGGCGTGGTTTCGGTCACATCGGTAGGCGGGATACGCGCCGACATGCAGCCGGGCGTCGTTGCCGTGCCGCACCAGATAATCGACTATACCTGGGGCCGGAAAAACACCTATTTCGAGGGTGGGGAACAGCCGGTGACCCACATCGATTTCACCGAACCGTATTCAGCGCCATTGCGCCGCCGCATCATTGACGCAGCCCGCGCCTGCGGCGAACCGGTGGTGGAGAACGCAGTCTACGCCGCAACTCAGGGCCCGCGGCTCGAAACCGCGGCAGAGATCAATCGGATTGAGCGCGACGGCGTCGACGTCGTGGGCATGACCGGCATGCCCGAAGCCGCGCTGGCGCGGGAGGCGGAACTCAATTACGCCACCATCGCGGTAGTCGCGAATTTCGCCGCCGGCCGCGGCGACAGCCTGCACGCCATACGCATGGAGGACATCGAGCAGGTGCTGCAGCAGTCGCTGGCGCGCGTGCGCCGGATCATCGAGAAACTGGCGTCGCGCGCATGATCCGCGAGGTACTCAAGATGGGCGATCCGTTTCTGCTGCAGGCGGCGCGGCCGGTGGAAGCATTCGATACGACCGAATTGCACGCCCTGCTGGCCGATATGCGCGAAACCATGGCGCACTTGAGTGGCGCAGGCCTGGCCGCGCCGCAGATCGGCGTCGGCTTGCAGGTGGTTATCTTCGGCGTGGAACGGAACGAACGCTACCCGCAGGCCGAGGAAGTTCCCGATACCGTACTCATCAACCCGGTGCTGACGCCGCTTTCGGACGAACTCGAGGAAGATTGGGAAGGTTGCCTGTCGGTGCCTGGCTTGCGCGGCATGGTGCCGCGCCATGCGCGACTGCGCTACCAGGGCTTTGACGAGCGCGGCAATCTCATCGACCGCAGCGCAAGCGGCTTCCACGCGCGCGTGGTGCAGCACGAGTGCGATCATCTGCAGGGCATTTTGTACCCGATGCGCATCCGCGATTTCAGTAAATTCGGTTTTATCCAGGCCCTGTTCCCGGGCGAGGAAATCCTGGACGAGTGACACCGGCGTGAGACCCGCTGGCAGGGGCGCACGCACCGTCTGGCTGCAGCCTAGCTGGGCTGCAATGCGTCGAGCAGATCGCTCTCGAGTTGCAGCACGATCTTGGGTTTGGCAAGCGTCTCGCCCGATACGAGGAACACGTCTTCCGCGCGCTCGCCCAGCGTCACGATCTTGGCGGTGATCAGGTTGACGTCGTACTTGCCCAGTACCAGCGCAATGGCATAGAGCAGGCCCGGGCGGTCGCCGGCGATGATGGACAGCGCGTAACTCGCGCCTTTTTCATCCGGCCGAATATTTACCTCCGGTGTGATCGGAAAATGCCGGAGCTGGCGCGACACGCGGCCGCGGGTGGGGGGATGCAGCGGCGTCTGGCGCTGCAGCCGTTCGGCCAGGTCGGTCTCGATCAGATTGATCATGTCGCGATAATGCGGATTGTTGCCCGGCCCCAGCAACAGGAAAGTATCCAGGGCGTAGCCGTGGCCCGTGGTGTGAATGCGGGCGTCGGCGATGCTGTAGTTGATCTGTTCGAAATAGCCGCAGATGCGCGCGAACAGGTCGCGCTGGTCGCGCGTATAGATCATCACCTGCAGACCTTCGCCTATCGGCGACAGGCGCGCTTTCACCACCGGCCGGTCGGTATCGACGCGGTAGTGCAGGGTACGGGTCTGCCAGGCGATGTCCTGCGCGTCGTGACGCAGAAAATAGGCCACATCGAGTTCGCTCCAAAGCCTGTCCTTGACTTCGTCCGACAGGGCATACAGGCGCAGCAGGCGCAGTGCTTCCTCCTGTTTGGCCTGAATATCCTGCTCGAAGCCTACGCCATCGCCGCGCAGCA
>JAENXP010000510.1 GCA_016649475.1 Burkholderiales bacterium
ATGAGTCTATATGACTGAAAAATCAGCCACGCTTCAACGTCTGCAGTTAACGGACGCCTTAGGCGAGTTTCCCTCTTCCCGCTCGTCACCCCCGGGCGGCGGTTGGGTGCGCGCCATCCGCGAAGCGCTGGGAATGACACAGGCGCAGCTAGCGGCTCGCCTAGACATTTCGCGCCAGTCGCTGCAAGGCCTGGAGCGCGCAGAGGCGAACCGGCGCATTACCCTGGATAGCTTGGACCGGCTCGCGAAGGCGATGGATTGTCGTCTGGTCTATGCGCTCGTGCCCGAGGAGGGCTCGCTCGACGACGTGCGTGCGCGCCGGGCGCAGGAGGTGGCGAATGAGATGCTCAAGTCCACTGAGCATTCGATGAAACTCGAGGCGCAGGGCGTTCCCGGGCGCGAGAGCAAACGGCAGCGCAAGCTTCTCGTCGATTCACTGCTGCGCGGCAGCCCGCGCAAGCTATGGCGATAAGTTTCGACTATCCGCCTGGCGCGACCCCGCTTGACCCTGATGAGGCGGCCGGGCTGATTCCCTCGCACATCACCAACCACGGGCAGCTCAACGAGTGGGAACTGGTCAACATCGTCGAAGGCGAGCGCTGGGCTTTTTCGCGCAAGCGAAAGGACCTGCTTAGCATCGAGTTCGTGCGCCGCCTGCACAAGCGCATGTTCGGCGACACTTGGCGCTGGGCAGGGACATTCCGCAGCACCGAGAAGAACATCGGTATTGATCCCGCGCGCATCCAGCCAACGCTGCTCGACTTGTTCAAGGATGCGGAAATGCAGCTCGAGCACAAGAGCTATTCTTTGGACGGGATCGCGGCGCGGTTCAGTCACCGACTGGTGTCGATTCATCCTTTTGCGAACGGCAATGGAAGGCTGTCGCGCACCATGGCCGACTTGCTTCTGGTGCGCGAGGGCTCCCAGCGTTTCAACTGGGGCGCGGGGACGAATCCGGTCGCCGAGGGCGACACCAGGCGTGCGTATATCGACTCACTTCGCGCTGCGGACGCGCGCGATTACGCGCCCTTGCTCGCGTTTGTGCGTTCATGAGGCGGTGAATGCGTACACACAATGCGCTAGAGTGTATGGCGCGATGAAATCAGATTAAACAGGACGACAGTGGCAAGGTTAAGAGATAGCATCCCCGATCGACCTGCGACCAAGGACATCCGCCAGCTCGCGCGTATCCTCGGTTTTCTCGCGCCCTACCGCAGGCAGGTAGCGTTCGCGATGGTGGCGCTGGTGGTCGCCGCAGCTTGCGTGCTGGTGCTGGGACAGGGGCTGCGCCGCGTCATCGACCGCGGGTTTGCGAGCGGCGACGCGGCGCTGCTCGACTCGGCGCTGATTGCGCTGCTCGCAGTGATCGTGGTCATGGCGATCGCCACTTACGCGCGCTTTTACTTCGTCTCCTGGATCGGCGAGCGCGTTTCGGCCGACATCCGCCGCGCGGTGTTCGGCCATTTGCTCGACCTGTCGCCGGGTTTTTTCGAGGTCACGCGCACCGGCGAAGTAATCTCGCGCCTGACCAACGATACCTCCTTGCTCGAAGTCGTGATCGGCTCGAGCGCCTCGTTCGCGCTGCGCAATACCCTGATCATGCTCGGCAGCCTGGTCATGCTCCTCGTCACCAGCCCCAAGCTCACCGCGCTGGTGCTGCTGGGCGTGCCGCTGGTGATCGCGCCGATCCTGCTCTACGGGCGGCGCGTGCGCGCGCTGTCGCGCGCGAGCCAGGCGCGCGTGGCCGACGTCAGCGTCTACATCGACGAGGCGCTGCACGAAATCCGCACGGTGCAGTCCTACGGCCACGAAAACGAGGACCGCGCGCGCTTCGGCGAGCGCGTGGAGCAGGCGTTCGCAACGGCGGCCGAGCGCATCCGCCAGCGCGCGCTGTTGATCGCGCTGGTGATGCTGCTCGCTTTCGGCGCGGTGGGGGTGATCCTCTGGATCGGCGGCCACGACGTGCTGGCCGGGCGCATCAGCGCGGGCGAACTGTCGGCCTTCGTGTTCTATGCGGTGCTGGTTGCCGGCGCGTTCGGCGCAGTGTCCGAAGTGATCGGAGACCTGCAGCGCGCCGCCGGCGCCACCGAGCGCCTGATGGAACTGCTCGCCACCGAGTCGCAGATCCGCGCGCCTTTGATCCCGCAGCCCCTGCCCGAGGCGCGGCCGGATCGAAAAATCGGCGAAGTGCGCTTCGACAGGGTCAGCTTTCACTACCCCTCGCGCCCGGATGCGCTGGCGCTCGCGGACTTTTCCCTCGAAGTGAAACCGGGCGAAACGGTGGCGCTGGTGGGCCCCTCCGGCGCCGGAAAGTCGACTGTGCTGCAACTGCTGCTGCGCTACTACGACGCCGATGCCGGCAGCATCAGCCTGGACGGGATCGAAGTGCGCAACGCCGATCCGCGCGAGCTGCGCTCGCGCCTTGCGCTGGTGCCGCAGGACCCGGTGATTTTCGCCGCTTCGGTGCGCGAGAACGTGCGCTACGGCCGTCCTGGCGCCAGCGACGCCGAGGTCGAGAGCGCGTGCGCCGCAGCCTATGCGAGCGAGTTCATCGAGCGCCTGCCCGAGGCGATGGACACTTTCCTCGGCGAGCGCGGGGTGCGCCTGTCCGGCGGCCAGCGCCAGCGGCTGTCGATCGCGCGGGCGCTGCTCGCGGACCGTGCGGTGTTGCTGCTGGACGAGGCGACCAGTTCCCTCGATGCGGCAAGCGAACATTATGTGCAGATGGCCTTGGCGCGGCTGATGCGCAACCGCACCACGCTCGTCGTCGCGCACCGCCTGGCGACGGTGCAGAACGCCGATCGCATCGTGGTGATGGACGAGGGCCGCATCATCGCCACCGGCACGCACGACCAGCTGGTGCGCGAAAAAGGCCTGTACGCGAGGCTGGCGGCGCTGCAGTTCCTCGGCGGCGCGGCGGTCCCGGCAGCGGCGAGCCTGTGAAGGCGCTG
>JAENXP010000241.1 GCA_016649475.1 Burkholderiales bacterium
ATGCGCAACGCTTCGGCAGGCCGGAACGCGGCTGGCGGCTGCGCCTGTACACCACCATTTTCGAGGCAGATACGCGCGCCGGCAAGCTGTTCGATCTGGTGCTGCTCGCCTGCATCCTGCTGAGCGTCGTTGTGGTCATTCTAGACAGCGTCGAGAGCATTTCCCGGGATAACGCCGCGCTCTTCGACGCGCTCGAGTGGATGTTTACCATCCTGTTTTCGATCGAATACGCCGCCCGCCTGTCGTGCGTGCGGCAGCCGTTGCGCTACGCGACCAGCTTTTTCGGCGTGGTGGACCTGCTCGCCGTGCTGCCGGCCTATCTGACCCTGCTCCTGCCCGGCGCGCACTACCTGCTCGACGTGCGCATCCTCAGGTTGCTGCGCATCTTCCGCATTCTCAAGCTGGCCGCGTATGTAGGGGAATACCGCGCGTTAGGCACAGCGTTGACCGCCAGCAGGCGCAAGATATTCATCTTTTTGTCGGTGGTGCTGATGATCGCCCTGCTCATGGGCACGCTGCTGTACGTCATCGAAGGTCCCGAACGCGGTTACACCAGCATCCCGGTCTCCGTGTACTGGGCGATCGTGACCATGACAACCGTCGGCTACGGAGACATTACGCCGCAAACCGATTTCGGGCGCCTGATCGCCTCGGTGATGATGCTGCTCGGCTGGGGCATTCTTGCGGTACCTACGGGCATCGTCAGCGCCGAGATGACCGCGCGGCGCTTCGCCCAGCGCGAACCCACCACGCGCACCTGCCACGAATGTCTGAGCGAAGGACACGAGGCGCAGGCGCAGTTCTGCAAGGACTGTGGCGCGAAGCTGCCGCCCTATCAGCGCGATCTGCCGTGACCGACGCAGGGCTGGCACGCGTGTGATTCCGGGCGCAGCATAGCGCGCCTCGCGCTTGACAGCCGCCAGTCGTGAAGTCAGTATTGCCGATATCCAGCCGCATCTGCGCTGAATCACTTTTCCGCATTTTCCCGCGCCTCTGCGCGCCAAGGAAGGCCATATGCAACTCGCAGTCATCGTCGCAATCGTACTTGCGGTCGCCGGCGTCTTGTTTGCGGTACAGAACAGCATACCCAGCACCGTGGTGTTTTTTTTGTGGCGCTTCGATGGTTCCCTCGGCGTAATCCTGCTGTTCGCGCTGGCGCTCGGCGCCTTGATCGTCGCCCTGCTATCCACGCCGGCGACCGTGCGCGCGAACTGGGTAATCCGCCGCCAGGGCAAGGAAATCGACAACCTGAAAACGGAAAACGCCGAGTTGCGGGCGCGTACGGCGTTAATGGAGCGCCAGCCAGCAACCCGCCAGGCAGCGGGCGGCCCGGTGGTACCCGATTTCATTGATGTCCAACCGGGATTCTCGGCGTACGATCCGGAAGCGAAAGTTTGACCTTAAGCAGGCTTCTATTCGGACAGGATCGCATAGCCGGATTTAGCGGGGCGGCGCAAGTACTCTCTGCAGCGGTCGCGGTATGCGCGCTTCTGGTGTTGCCTCCGGCTGCGCTTGCACAGGCGTCTGCTGCCCAGACGCAGGCTTTCAGCTACTCGGTGGAACTGGATGTTCCCGACCCATACCGCAAACTCCTGCAGGACAACCTGGAAATCTACGCGTCGCGCGAAAATCCGCGCATGGACGCGGACCAGTTGCGTTTTCTGGTCGGAAGAACCCCGGACCAGATGCGCGCTCTCCTTGCCACCGAGGGCTACTACTCGCCGGTGATCGATTCGTCACTGCAACACAGACAAGGCGCCTGGATTGCGCGCTTCGTCATCACGCCCGGAGAACCCTCACGCGTCGCGGCGGTGAATCTGGAGCTGCGCGGTTCCATCACGGAGGAGGAGCGTGCCGCCCGGCTCGCGCTCATGCGCGAGGGCTGGCCCTTGCGCGAGGGCATGGTATTTCGCCAGGCACAGTGGGAACTGGCCAAGCGCAACGCGCTGCAAGTGCTGTTAATTGAACGATATCCGGCAGCGAAAATCGCATCCAGCCGGGCGACAGTCGATCCACAGACCCGGAAAGCGAGCCTGCAGGTCGTTCTGGACAGCGGTCCGGCGTTCACCTTCGGCACGCTCGAGACCAGCGGCCTCGAGCGCTATCCGCACAGCATCGTCGAGCGCCTCAACGTCATCGAACCGGGCTCGGTGTACTCGCAGGCGAAACTGCTGCAATTCCAGGCGCGCCTGCAGGACAGCCACTATTTCACCGGCGCAACGGTCAGCGCGGACATCGACCCGGCAAGGCCCGAGCGCGTGCCGGTAAAGGTGCAGGTAGTGGAGTCGCAATCGCGCAAGCTGGGCTTCGGCGCGGGCGTGAGCACGGACACCGGCGCGCGCGGGCAGGTCGAGTACAAGGATCTCAATTTCATGGACCGGGCCTGGCGGCTGTCCACGCTGCTCAAGCTGGAGAGCAAGAAACAGTTGCTGAGCGGCGATATACAGCTGCCGCGCAATCCGAAGGGCTATACCGACAGCCTGAGCGCACTTACCGAACGCACCGACATTGAAGGGCAGAAGACGCACAAGTACAGCCTGGGTGCCAAACGTTCCCGTGTGAGCGGCAACGACGAGACGGCGTACAGCGCGCAGTTCCAGACCGAGCGCGTGGTAGTCGCCGACGTGCCGGACCAGTCGAACCAGGCGCTGGTCGGCGGCTACGCCTGGACGCGGCGCAAGGTAGACAACCTGCTTTACCCCGCCGACGGATACCTGCTGAACGCCCAGGTCGGAGCCGCGGCCAAGGCGCTGCTGTCGGACCAGGATTTCGTGCGCACCTATGCCAAGGCGACTTACTACCGCAGCGTGGGCAAGAACGGGGGGCTGATCCTGCGCGGTGAACTGGGCGTAACGCTGGCGCAAAGCCGCCAGGGCATTCCTTCGGATTTCCTGTTTCGCGCGGGCGGAGACAAATCGGTCAGGGGCTACGACTATGAGAGCCTCGGCGTGAAAAGCGGCGATGCCATCGTCGGCGGGCGCTATCTGGGCGTGGCGAGCGCCGAATACGTGCACTGGATCGCTCCGGCCTGGGGCGCAGCCGTGTTCTACGATGCGGGCAATGCGGCAGACGATCTGCACGATTTCAAGTTCGTGCAGGGCTACGGCGCCGGCGCGCGCTGGAAAAGCCCGGTCGGCTTACTCAAGATGGATCTTGCATACGGCCAGGAGACAAAGGAGACGCACATCCATTTCTCTGTGGGAATTTCCTTCTGATGGTTCGTCCCTTCCCGGTAACGTGGCGCGGCGCGACGGCGGCCGGCGTATTTTTGCTGGCGTGCGCGGCGCTCGCGACAGTCTGGTTTGCCGGCACCGGGACGGCCCTGCGCTGGATCGCCTCGCGCGCCGTCGATGCAAGCGCGGGCCGGCTGGTGCTCGAGGACGTGCGCGGCTCAATCTATGGAAGCATACGCATCGGGAGAGTCGCCTTCGAGGACGCGGACCTTCATATCGAGGGGCGCAGGCTCGCACTGGAGTGGTCGCCGCGCGAGCTGCTGTTCACCCGAAACCTGCTGATACGCAGTATCGAACTACAGTCGCTCCTGGTGAGCACCGGTGCGCAGACCGGTGAACCGCAGCGGCTGCCGCAGACTCTGCGCCTGCCGCTGCGGGTGGAACTGCGCAACGCGAAAATAGACACCCTCGCGCTTGACATGAGCGGAAAGCGCCAGGAATTGCGCGCGCTCACGCTCAGCCTGGCGAATCCGGACGGGCAATTTCACGCTGTGGCGTCGGTCGATACGCCCTGGGGCAGGGGCGTGACCGAGCTTACGCTCGCCGATGCCGCGCCGTTTGCGTTAAAGGGTACTGCCGGGCTTGCCGGCGCGGTCGCGAACAAGGCGTACTCGGTGAATGCAAGACTGGACGGCACGCTCGCCGCCATCGGCGTATCGGCCACGGTTGCCGCGCACGATGCGACGGCCGAACTTCGCGCCGCGCTCACTCCGTTCGAGCAGATGCCGCTGCAGCAGGCCTCGCTGCGCATCGACGGCTTGGACGCACGCAAATTCGATGCAGCGCTGCCGCGCACGGATATCGGCGCCGAGTTGACGCTGCGCGCGCAGGACGGGAGCAGCTTCGAGGGCGAACTGAAGTTGACCAACGGCCTCGCAGGCACGATAGACGCGTCGCGCCTGCCCCTGCGCGAGGCACAGGCGAGTTTCGAGGGCGTACCGGAGGATCTCTCCCTGAAGGTCGTACGCCTGGGCCTCGGGGATGCCGGCCGGCTTGCAGGTAAAGGCAGCCTGCGCAAAGGCAAATTGGCCCTGACCATGGCGACCACGGCGCTGGACCTGCGCGGGGTCTACGCCACGCTGGCCGCAACCAGTCTGGCGGGCGCGCTCGAAATCGACGCGCAAGGCGCGACGCAGAATCTGCGCGCGGATATGCGCGAAGGCGCGTATCGCGTGCGCATCGACGCCTCGCACCGCGACGATGCACTACAGGTGCGGGACGCGAAAGTTTCCGTCGGCGACAGCGAGTTGGCTCTGAGCGGGGCGATTTCACTGGGGCGGCAACGCGAATTTCGCGCCGAGGGAAAACTAATCCGCTTCGATCCGTCTCGCCTGGGAGACTACCCCGCCGCGCTGATCAATGGCGTTTTTTCCGCGACCGGACGCTTGTCTGCGCGTCCCGAGGCGGCGCTGCAATTCTCCGTTGCCGACAGTTTCTACCGCGGTCATCGCCTGCAGGGCAGCGGCAGGGCGAATATTTCTGCGGAGCGCATCCGCGACAGCAGCATCGCGCTCGAGTTTGGCAGCAATCGCCTCTCGGCCGAAGGCGCATTCGGCGCGGCCGGTGACAGCATGGACTGGCGGCTCGAAGCGCCGAAACTGGGCGAGATCGCAGCGGAAATCGGGGGACGTCTGAAAGCTTCGGGGAGGCTGGAGGGAACCATTGTGGAACCTTCGGGCACCTTCCAGGCCGAGGCGCGGGACATCGCATGGGCGGGCAAGCACAGCGCGGCGGAATTCACTGTCGAAGGAAAGATAGCCCAGGGCATCGACGGGCCGCTGCAACTCACCGCCGCGCTGCGGGACTACCGCTCGCCCGCGCTGCGGATCGAGGCTGCGTCGGTCACGGCGAAGGGCCGGCGCAGCGACCACGAGCTGAGCGTCGCGGCACGCAACGCAGCAATCGACCTGCGCG
>JAENXP010000424.1 GCA_016649475.1 Burkholderiales bacterium
CCCAGAAGGGCACGGCGCTGGGCCTGAACGCGGGGCTGGGCAATCTCGGCGTGTCGCTGGCGCAGTTTGTCGTTCCTGCAGTGATCACCCTGGGGATATTCGGCGCCCTGGGCGGCGAACCGCAGACCTGGACCCGCGGCACCGAAGTGCGGCAGATGTGGCTGCAAAACGCCGGGTTCATCTGGGTTCCACTCATCGTGCTGTGCACGCTGGCGGCCTGGTTCGGCATGAACGATCTGGTAACGGCGAAGGCCTCGTTTTCCGAACAGGCGGTGATTTTCAAGCGCAAGCACTGCTGGATCATGTGCTGGCTCTACCTGGGAACTTTTGGTTCTTTCATCGGTTATTCGGCGGGTTTTCCGCTGCTGATCCAGAGCCAGTTTCCGCAGGCCAACGCCTTGTCTTATGCATGGCTGGGGCCGCTGATCGGGGCGCTGATCCGTCCGCTGGGCGGCTGGCTCGCCGACAAGCTCGGTGGTGCGCGCGTGACCTTGTGGACCTTCGCCGTCATGGCAGCCGGCGTGCTGGGTGTGCTCGCCTTCCTTCCCTCGGGCGGGCAGGGCGGCAGCTTTTTCGGCCTCCTGGCGATGTTCATGGTGTTGTTCGCGGCCTCGGGCATGGGCAACGGTTCGACCTTCCGCATGATCCCGGTCATTTTCCTGAACCAGCACCTGCGCGGCGCCGCCGGCAGAGGGCCGGAGGCCGAGGAGCGCGCGCTGCGCGAGGCCAATACGGAAGCCGCGGCGGTACTCGGGTTTGCATCGGCAATCGGCGCGTTCGGCGGGTTTTTCATCCCGATGAGCTACGGCGTGTCGATATCGATGAGCGGGGCGGCGCACTCCGCGCTTGCAATGTTTTTGGTGTTTTACCTGGTCTGCATCGCAACGACGTGGTGGTACTACGCGCGGCGCAGGGCGCCGATGCCGTGCTGAATCGCGCGGCAATCGCGTTTTGCAGGACCGATCAACGCAACAGAGAGGAACGAGCATGAGCCATTTTCTGGATCGTCTTACCTATTTCTCGCAGGAAAGGGAGTCCTACGCCGACGGTCACGGCACCAAGACGCGCGAAGACCGCAGCTGGGAGGAGGGCTACCGGCAGCGCTGGCAGCACGACAAGATCGTGCGTTCGACCCACGGGGTCAACTGCACCGGCTCGTGCAGCTGGAAAATCTACGTCAAAGGCGGGATCGTCACCTGGGAGACGCAGCAGACCGACTATCCGCGCACGCGCCCCGACCTGCCCAACCACGAGCCGCGCGGCTGCTCGCGCGGGGCTTCTTATTCCTGGTACATGTACAGCGCCAACCGGGTGAAGTACCCGATGGTGCGCGGCAGGCTGCTGCGCGCCTGGCGCGAAGCGCGCAAGCTGCTCGGGCCGGTCGAGGCCTGGGCCACCATCGTCGAATCGCCGCAGGCCTCGAACGAATACAAGTCGCGCCGCGGGCTGGGCGGTTTCGTACGCGCCGGATGGGACGAGGCCAACGAGATCATCGCCGCGGCCAATGTCTACACCATCAAGAAACACGGCCCGGACCGTGTGGTCGGGTTCTCGCCGATACCGGCGATGTCGATGGTGTCCTACGCCGCCGGCAGCCGCTACCTTTCCCTGATCGGCGGCGTATGCATGAGCTTCTACGACTGGTACTGCGACCTGCCGCCGGCGAGCCCGCAGACCTGGGGCGAGCAGACCGACGTGCCGGAGTCGGCCGACTGGTACAACTCGACTTTCATCATGGCCTGGGGCTCCAACGTGCCGCAGACGCGTACGCCGGATGCCCATTTCTTCACCGAAGTGCGCTACAAGGGCGCGAAAATCGTTTCGATCACCCCGGATTACGCCGAAGTTTCCAAGCTCGGCGACCTGTGGCTGCATCCCAAGCAGGGCACGGATGCGGCGCTGGCAATGGCGATGGGGCATGTGATCCTGAAGGAGTTCCATCTGGAAAAGCCTTCGGCCTATTTTCAGGACTATGCGCGCCGCTATACCGATCTGCCGATGCTGGTGAAACTGGTGCAGCGCGACGGGCGCTATGTGCCCGATCGCTTCGTGCGCGCGACCGACTTCTCGGACAAGCTGGCGCAGGCGAACAACCCGGACTGGAAGACGGTGGCTTTCGACGAGAACTCCGGAAAAGTGGTGGTGCCGAACGGCTCAATCGGTTTTCGCTGGGGCCAGACCGACGGCAAATGGAACCTGGAGGAGAAGGAGGCAGGGGGAGGGGAGGCGAAGCTGTGCTTGTCGCTGATCGACCGGCGCGATGAAGTCGCGCCGGTCGCCTTTCCCTATTTCGGCGGGATCGTCACCGAGAATTTCACCCACAACGAACAGGGCAAGAACATTCTTGTGCGCAACGTCCCGGTGAAAAAGCTGCAGCTCGCCGAGGGCGAGACCCTGGTTGCGAGCGTGTTCGACCTGCTGGTGGCCAATTACGGCATCGACCGCGGCCTCGGCGGCGACAAGGTTGCCTCCAAATACGAGCAGAATCTTCCCTACACCCCGGCATGGCAGGAATCCATCACCGGGGTGAAGGCCGCCGACGTGATCTCGGTCGCGCGCCAGTTCGCCGACAACGCCGACAAGACCCACGGCAAGTCGATGGTGATCATCGGCGCGGCGATGAACCACTGGTATCACTCGGACATGAACTATCGCGGCATTATCAACATGCTGATGATGTGCGGCTGCGTCGGTCAATCGGGCGGTGGCTGGGCGCACTACGTGGGGCAGGAGAAACTGCGGCCGCAGACGGGCTGGACCGCGCTCGCCTTTGCACTGGACTGGCATCGTCCGCCGCGCCAGATGAATTCGACCTCGTTCTTCTACGCGCACACCGACCAGTGGCGTTACGAGAAGCTCGAAGTCAAGGAGATACTTTCGCCGCTGGCCGATCCCAAGGACTACACCGGCTCGCTCATCGACTTCAACGTGCGCGCCGAGCGCATGGGCTGGCTGCCGTCGGCGCCGCAGCTGCAGACCAATCCGATACAGGTGGTGAAGGACGCGCAGGCCGCCGGCATGGACCCGAAGGACTACGCGGTGAAATCGCTCAAGGACGGCAAGCTGCGCCTGTCCTGCGAGGACCCGGACAATCCGGCCAATTTCCCGCGCAATCTGTTCGTCTGGCGCTCCAACCTGCTCGGTTCCTCGGGCAAGGGGCATGAGTACTTTCTCAAGCATCTGCTCGGGACCAAACACGGCGTGCAGGGCAAGGAACTGGGCGCCGAGGGTGACATGCGGGGCGGCGCCAAGCCCGAGGAAGTGACCTGGCGCGAAGACGCCCCCGAGGGCAAGCTCGACCTGCTGGTGACGCTGGACTTTCGCATGTCCACGACCTGCCTCTATTCGGACATCGTCCTGCCCACCGCCACCTGGTACGAGAAAAACGACCTCAATACCTCCGACATGCACCCGTTCATCCATCCGCTGTCGGCGGCGGTGGACCCGGCCTGGGAAGCCAAGAGC
>JAENXP010000243.1 GCA_016649475.1 Burkholderiales bacterium
ACGTCGTCGAGCGCAGCCTTGTCGCCATCGAAGCAGCGATCACGCGCCGCGGTGGCCAGCGCAAGGCGCGACGGTACCTCGCGCGCGAGTTGCGCCGGTTCGCCCGGCAGCTCGGTGCGCGCGCCGATCCAGGCGATCTTGCCCTGCGCCACCGCGAGCGCGCCCCGTCGAACGGCGTTGTACTTTCCTTCGCGCAGCGTGGCCAGATGCGCGTTGATCCAGATCGAGTCCCACATGGCGAGCCTTGATTGATAGAGGCTATCATAGCATCCGGCCCATGAGATCCCGGCGCATGAATCAGACTGAAACCGAAGCTACAGCGCACGCAGACAGGTTGATCACCGTGGTCGATCAGATGGTGCGCGACACGCGCCATGGCCAGGCGATACACACCGCCCTCGACAGTTCGTTCGAGCGCGATCTCGGCCTGGACAGCCTGGCCCGGGTCGAACTCGTGCTCAGGGTCGAACGCGCGTTCGACGTGAGCCTGCCCGAGCACGCGCTGTATGCGGCCGAAACACCGCGCGACCTGCTGCGTCTGGTGCGTGGCAGCCAGGGCGTGCAACGGACCGAGCCGGAAAAAGACGTGCGCAGCCTGGTGCAGGCGGAAGCAGGCGCCCCCGCGTGCCAGGCGGACACGCTGCTGGCGGCGCTGGACTGGCATGCCGCCCTGCATCCGCAGCGGCTGCAGGTTCACCTCTATGGCGAAACCGGCGAAGAAGAACTTTCCTACGCCGCGATCCGCAACGGCGCCGCAGCCTGCGCCAGCCGGCTTGCCGCGCATGGCTTGCAGCCGGGCCAGACCGTGGCCATCATGCTGCCCACCGGGCGCGATTATCTGTTCAGTTTCTTCGGCATACTCATGGCGGGCGGCATTCCGGTGCCGCTGTATCCGCCGGCGCGCCCGGCGCAAATCGAAGACCACCTGCGGCGTCACGCCGGCATCCTCGGCAACTGCCGTGCCGCCATGCTGATCACCATCCCGGAAGCCAAGACGGTGTCGCTGCTGCTGCGCTCGCAGGTGGAATCGCTGCAGCGGGTGCTGATGCCGGACGATCTGGCCGGTGGTGACGCCGGATTCCCGCCCATGCCGGCTAGCCCCGGCGACATCGCTTTCCTGCAATACACCTCCGGCAGCACCGGCAGTCCCAAGGGCGTCGCGCTTACGCACGCCAACCTGGTCACCAATATCCGCGGCATGGGCCTGGCAGTGCAGGCGAGCACGAATGATGTGTTCGTGAGCTGGCTGCCGCTGTATCACGACATGGGCTTGATCGGCGCCTGGTTCGCCGCGCTCTACCTCGGCTTTCCCACGGTGCTCATGTCGCCGCTCGCATTCCTGTCGCACCCCAGCCGCTGGCTGTGGGCGATCCACCGCCACCGTGGCACGCTTTCAGGCGGCCCCAATTTTGCCTACGAACTTTGCCTCAAGCGCATCGAGGATCGTGAACTCGAAGGTTTGGATCTGTCCTGCTGGCGCTATGCGTTCAACGGCGCCGAGCCGGTGAGCCCGGACACACTCGCCGCGTTCGAGCAGCGCTTTGCGCGCCATGGAATGCCCGCGAACGCGCTGCACCCGGTCTATGGGCTGGCCGAGGCTTCGGTCGGGCTCGCCTTCCCCGCACCCGGCACGCGCTATCGCATCGACCGCATCGAACGCGCCGCGTTCCAGAACCGGGGCGTCGCTCGGCCCGCCCTCGCGAATGACGTCAGCGCGCTGGAACTTCCCTGCTGCGGCCGCGTGATAGCGGCGCATTACCTGCGCGTGGTTGACGCCGCAGGCGTGGAACTCGCGGACCGCCAGGAAGGCCGCCTGCAGTTCAAAGGGCCGTCGGCGACCAGCGGCTACTACCGCAATCCCGAACAGACGAAAAAGCTCTTCGCTGGAGAATGGCTGGACACCGGCGATCTGGCTTACCTCGCCGACGGCGAACTCTATCTCAGCGGCCGCGCCAAGGATGTCATCATCCGCGGCGGGCGCAACCTCTATCCCTACGAACTGGAGCAGGCCGTAGGCGCCCTGCCCGGAATACGCAAAGGCTGCGTCGCCGTATTTGGCAGTATCGATCCCGGCAGCGGCACCGAGCGGGTCATCGTGCTGGCGGAATCGCGCGAAACCGGCGCCGATGCGCTGGACGCATTGAGGCGGAGCATCAACGAGCGCGCCCTCGATCTGATCGGTCTGCCGGCGGACGACATCGTGCTCGCGCCGCCGCACACGGTGCTGAAGACTTCCAGCGGCAAGATCCGGCGCGCCGCCAGCCGTGAATACTACGAGAGCGGCGGACGCAGCGCGCGGCCGGCGCCGGTTTGGCTACAGCTCGCGCGACTTGCGCGCGCGAGCGTGCTGCCGGAGTTGCGGCGGCAGTTGCGCACGCTCTCGGGCCTGGCCTATTCCGCCTGGGTCTGGTTTTGCTTCGTCATGCTCGCCATACCGACACTGGCCGCGGCTGCGCTGCTGCGCAATCCCGCCCGGGGCTGGCGCTTTTGCCACGTCATGGCCCGGGGCTTTCTGCGCCTTTGCCGCCTGCCGCTGGCGGTGCATGGTCTCGAGCATATCCCGGCTTCCGGCCCCTTCGTGATGGCGGCCAACCACGCCAGTTACCTCGACGGGCTGATCCTGCTCGCCGCTTTGCGCGAACGCGGCTACAGCTTTGCCGCAAAACGCGAGTTGAGCCAGGCGTTCCTGCCGCGGCTGTTCCTGCACTCCATCGGCACCGACTTCGTCGAGCGCACCGACATCAAGCAAGGCGCGGAGGACGCCTCGCGTCTGGCCGAGTCCGTGCGCGCCGGGCGCACGCCCATTTTTTTCGCCGAAGGAACCTTCACCCGCACTGCCGGCCTGCTGCCGTTTCGCATGGGCGCCTTCGTGGTCGCGGCCCAGACCGGAGTTCCGCTGGTGCCGGTCACCATCCGCGGTGCGCGCTCGGTGCTGCGCGACGGCAGTTGGTTCGCGCGCCGCGGCACCATCGCCGTCACCATCGCGGCGCCGCTCACTGCGCCGGGGAACGACTGGAACGCAGCCGTGGCATTGCGCGCGGCGGCGCGCGCCGAAATCCTGCGCCACTGCGGCGAACCGGATCTGGAACCGCGGCAGTCCCGGCATCTGCGCGCGTCGCCTGCGGACGGATAGATTTTTCCGTTCCGTAGTGCGCACCGGGATAGTTGCTGCGCCATGACGTGGACCGGGTTTCTTGTTTTCACCCGACTCGAGCCCGCACCGGATTTCCAAGCGCGGCAACTCCTATCCGCAACCTGCCACCGCCTTGATATAACACAAAATGCACAATTGGGCGGCTGTTCTAATTGCATAGCTGGTTTTTTTCCAAGATGCTGTTCCCAGAAAATCAACGGAGCTCTGCCATGGCTACGACAAAAGTACTATCCGCGACGGAAGCGCAGCCGGACAAGGCAAGTGAGACTTATGCGTCCATCGCCAGCGCCCCGCGTCATGACCATGCCGAGTGGCTGAACATAGAGGAGGCGCTAAGGGTCACCCGGGCCCAGTTGCAGCAGCGCTCTGCGCAGCAATTGATGATCCAGGAAAATGAGCGGCGGCGCATCGCAATGGAATTGCACGACGGGCTGGGCCAGACCCTGAGCCTGGCCAAACTGAGCATGCAGGAGGCAATCAAGTCGGTCAATATCGGCGTAATCGATAATGCGAGAGCCAATCTTGAACGCGCGGCCACTCACATCAAATTGGCCATGGAGGACCTGCGCAGAATAGCCATGAATCTGCGCCCATCCGCTCTGGACGAACTCGGCATCCTCGCCACATTGGCCTGGTATTTCCGCGAATTCGAAGCGACCTGCCCGCACATGAAGCTCGAACGCGACATCGGGGTCAGCGAATCCGACGTGCCCGAGGCGCTGAAGATTACGATCTTCCGCATAGTTCAGGAAAGTGCCAACAACGCAATGAAGCACGCCGGTGCGAATCGGATAAAGGTGGCGCTGAACAGCGAAGGCGACGTGCTCGAATTGCTAATCGAGGATACCGGCCGCGGATTCGATCCGGCCGCGGTGGCGGCTGAGCGCGATTTCGAGCATGGACTCGGCCTGCGGGGCATGCAGGAGCGAGCCGAACTCTCGGGCGCGAGTTATACGATGAAATCGGCGCCGGGCCAGGGGACCAGTATCTGCGTACGCTGGCCCTCTACGGCGCTATCGGACCCTAAATGCCCGGTCATTCCAGTGAGCCAGGTTCTGGCGCAGATGATGCGCAGACCGGCGCCGACGAGAGAATCGCCCAGGCAGTATTCCGCCTGCCTCAACTGCCTGCGGAGTATGGAGAGCAATTAGCCGAACCACGGCTGCGCCATATTGCCGGGGCGCACGATCTTCGATCGGAATCCAGCGTCCTGCGGCGCTCGGGTCGAAACCTCAGGGTCAGACCCCCTATTTCTCTCAAAACGAAGCTTTACCTTGAATATTGCCTGGCATCTTGGCGCCTATGTCCTTGCAGTAGTGCTGACCATGGGGTCAGGAGAGAACCCGCGGGTTCTGCTCTATGCCCATGGATTCAGCGTGCTCTTTAGGTTGATCGCAATTTGGCTGATTGCCACGGCAGTGGCCAAGCAAGGATTCAAGGGCAAGCTGGGTGAACTGTTCACCAGAGAACCAGGGAAACGGGAGCGGAGCAGACCATGGCAGGACGGCCGCAGCGGGAAGCCCGCCGGGATAATTGTCTACCTGGTGGTGATTGTTACCATGCTCTTTACGGTTGGGGTCGTGTTGCGCATGGGGTCTGGAGCAGGATTCCTTTCCCTACATGTCCTGATCCCGGAAGTAAGCTGGGCTCTATTGATTGCCTTGATCTATCTCGCCGACGACTTGTTCAACAAGCAACTCGTGGTTTCATCCGATAAACCCACATCCATAAATCTCGGATATAACGTCGGAGGGTTAAATTTCCTGACGGGCGCCGTTTTTATCAGCGCGATCGTGCTGCTCGTCACGATGAACTTCGCCAGCTGGTTGTTTCAGAATAGCTACCCCATAATCGCTGTCGAATGGCTGATCTTCCTCATTCTCGGCGCCATCCGGCTGATCCACGATGTTTTGCGAGAGCGAAAAAATGGCAATCCTGTAGAGTTGCCCTGAAGA
>JAENXP010000169.1 GCA_016649475.1 Burkholderiales bacterium
CAGGTGTGCTTGTGTAACAGACGTAACAAGATGTATGTCTCAGGTGCGAGCTCGTTCACTCTCGATCAAAGAGACAGATGTGCCATAGCCGTTCAAACCTCGGAATATGAGTCTTTAAAAGGCGCGTTGGTCGCGGCGGTAGCTGCGACCACATTGACAGTGCAGCGGCGGCAGAACAGAGCAACGGTGCTGCGACAGGAGGATAAGCGCTAGCTCCCAGCCAGATGATCGAGTGACGGCTTCCATGACACCTGCAGGTCTGGATTGGGTATCGAAATCGGAACTTCGATCTGGCAATCTGGAACCTCGGAAAGACGTGGGGAATCGACGAATCTTGGCACGGCCTGGGCGATTGAGCGCGGGCCAATAAACAATAAGTTAGCCTATAATATGCAGTTGCGAATGCTTAGGTACCCTGGTTCGGGTACAGGTGGCCCCACCGATAACCAGTCCGAATACGCGCAGTAAAATCCAACAACTGTAAATTCAACGACGGTGATTGGCCTTTACCTTTGCGGACAGGTCGCCGGAGCATTTCTTTCCAGAATTTTCAATTCGAACGACACAGGCGGACCGACATGAGTAAAAGCAAAGCAAAGATCATCTACACCCTGACTGACGAAGCGCCCATGCTGGCCACTGTGGCGTTTTTGCCCCTGGTTCGCAGCTTTGCGGCCCAGGCTGATATCGACGTGATCCCCAGCGACATTTCGGTGGCGGCGCGTATCCTGGGTGAATTTCCGGACTATCTGACCGACGCGCAAAAAGTGCCCAACAACCTGGCTGAACTGGGCAAACTCACCTTGCAGCCGGATGCCAACATCATCAAGCTGCCAAATATCAGCGCGCCGGTGGCCCAGTTGGTGACAGCGATCAACGAATTGCAATCCAAGGGTTACAAGATTCCGGATTATCCCGAATCGCCCAAGACTGAGGAAGAAAAAGCCATCCAGGCGCGCTATACCAAGTGCACCGGCAGCGCGGTGAACCCCGTGTTGCGCGAAGGCAACTCGGACCGCCGCGCCCCCCGCGCCGTGAAAGAGTACGCACGCAAGAACCCGCACTCGATGGCGAAATGGAGCCAGGCTTGTCGTTCGCACGTGTCGCACATGCACCATGGCGACTTCTATCACGGTGAGAAGTCGATCACCCTGGACAAGGCACGTGACGTGAAAATGGAGTTGATCACGAAAAGCGGAAAATTCATCGTGCTCAAACCCAAAGTGGCATTGCTCGACAAGGAAGTCATCGACAGCATGTTCATGAGCAAGAAAGCCCTGCTCGAGTTCTACGAAGAGGAGATCGAGGACGCATTCAATACCGGTGTGCTGTTCTCGCTGCACGTCAAGGCCACCATGATGAAGGTGTCGCACCCCATCGTGTTCGGCCACTGCGTGAGGATTTTCTACAAGGACGCGTTTGCCAAACACGGCAAATTGTTCGACGAGCTGGGCGTGAACGTCAACAACGGCATGGTCAACCTGGACGACAAGATCGCCACCCTGCCGCAGAGCAAGCAGGAAGAAATCAAGAACGACCTGCACGCCTGCCGCGAACACCGTCCCGAGCTGGCGATGGTGGACTCGGCCAAAGGCATCGACAACTTCCATTCGCCCAACGACATCATCGTGGACGCATCGATGCCGGTCATGATCCGCAACGGCGGCAAGATGTGGGGCGCCGATGGCCGCCTGAAAGAGGTCAAGGCCGTGATGCCCGAGTCGACTTTTGCGCGCATCTATCAGGAGATGATCAACTTCTGCAAGTGGCACGGCAATTTCGATCCCAAGACCATGGGTTCGGTGCCCAACGTCGGCTTGATGGCGCAGCAAGCGGAAGAATACGGTTCGCACGACAAGACTTTCGAAATTCCCGAAGACGGCGTGGCCAATATCACCGACCTGGCCACCGGCGAAGTTCTATTGAGCCAAAACGTGGAACAGGGCGACATCTGGCGCATGTGCCAGGTGAAAGACGCGCCGATTCGCGATTGGGTGAAGCTGGCGGTGACGCGTGCCCGCAACTCGAATACGCCCGCTGTATTCTGGCTCGACCCCTATCGTCCGCACGAAAATGAATTGATCAAGAAGGTCCATGCCTACCTCAAAGAGCACGACACCAAAGGTTTGGAAATTCAAATCATGTCGCAAGTGCGCGCGATGCGTTTCACGCTGGAGCGCGTGGCACGCGGCCTCGACACCATTTCGGTCACCGGCAACATCCTGCGCGACTACCTGACCGACCTGTTCCCGATCATGGAACTGGGCACCTCGGCCAAGATGCTGTCGATCGTGCCTTTGATGGCCGGTGGCGGACTGTACGAAACCGGCGCCGGCGGTTCTGCGCCCAAACACGTACAGCAGTTGATAGAAGAAAACCACCTGCGTTGGGATTCGCTGGGTGAGTACCTGGCCCTGGCGGTGTCGTTCGAAGACCTGGGCATCAAGCATGGCAATAACAAAGCCAAGATCCTGGCCAAGACGCTGGATGCAGCCACCGGAAAATTGCTGGAAAACCGCAAGGGCCCGTCACCCAAGACCGGCGAGCTCGACAACCGCGGCAGCCAGTTCTATCTGGCGATGTACTGGGCCCAGGAATTGGCCGCCCAAACAGAAGACAAAGAACTCCAGGCCAAGTTCGCGTCACTGGCCAAAGCGCTGGCTGAGAACGAGAAGAAGATTTTGGCCGAACTGGCTGCGGTGCAAGGCAAACCCGTTGATATCGGCGGCTACTACATGCCCGACATGCAGAAGCTGATGACGGTCATGCGCCCCAGCGCCACCTTCAACGCCGCGTTGGATAGTTTTAAGGCGTAATTGCCGCAGACCACCTTGGCCGGAACCGGCCACCCCGAAAGTCTTGGCTGTGTGACCGCTTGGGGTTAAGGCGCTGTTCGCGGCAGAGCGGGTACCGCCGCCGTAACTTGCGGTGACGAGCGCTCGCGTGGCAGAACCTCGCGCCGCTCAAGGCGAAACCCGGTCCGCTTGGGGACTGGTATCATAATGGGGACCCGTAATCCCCGGTCACAATATCCGCGCGACGGCCGCGTGAGCCATGCCGGACATCCCGTCACCCGCACCCAGGAGCAATCATGATTTTCGACCTGCGCATCTATACGTTCAAACCCGGCATGCAAAGCGCCTGGCTCGCAATGTATGAGAAGCACGCCTATCCGATCCAGCTTCGCCACATCGGCAAACCTGTAGTGTTCACCACTACCGAGGTCGGCCCGCTCAACCAGGTGGTTCATCTCTGGGCCTACGCCGACCAGGCCGAGCGCGAGAAGAAGCGCGACGCAATGCAGCAGGATCCGCAGTGGCAGGCGTATCTCAAGATGAACACGGAAACCGGATACATGCTCGGCATGGAAAACCGCATCCTGCGCTCGACCTCGTTCTCGCCTTTGTAATAGCTGCAGCGCGCCGCGGCTTGCCCGCCGCAGCGTCCATCAATTTTCAGCCGGAGCTGTTTCATGACCAATATCGGTTTTCGCATCCTGCCCATGCCGGCGCGTCCGGCGAAGAAACTCGTCAAAGCGTTGAGCGCCATGGTGAGCGCGCACCTGTCGGACAACATGAACCGCCTCGTCGCCGGCGGCGCCGCCCTGCGCCCGATGCACAAAGGCGGCAAGCTGTGCGGCCCGGCGCTGACCGTCAAGGTCGCTCCGGGCGACAACCTCATGGTGCACAAGGCGATCGATATTGCCGCGCCGGGTGATGTCATCGTGGTCGATGCCGGCGGCGTCCTCACCTGCGCCATCATCGGCGACATCATGTCCAGCCTCGCCGAAACGCGCGGCGTTGCCGGCCTGGTCATCTATGGCGCGATACGAGATTCGGCCGAGATCCGCGCCAGGCGTTTTCCGGTGTACGCCTGCGGCGTAACCCATCGCGGCCCGTATAAAAACGGACCGGGCGAAATCAACGCGCCGATCGCGCTCGACGGCATGGTGATCAATCCGGGCGACATCATCGTCGGCGACGACGACGGCGTGGTCGCGGTGCCGCTGGCGCACGCGGACGAAATCCTGGCGCTGGCTCAAGCGCAACTCGCCAAGGAAACCGCGATGCTCAAATCCATCGCCAGCGGCAAGATCGACCGCCGCTGGGTGGACGAAACACTGCGCCAGCGCGGCTGTGATTTCTGACCAATATTTATTCTCTCGGAGTACTTCATGGAACTGCCAGTCAATCAATTCAAGCGCGGCATGAAAGCAGGCAAGCCGCAAATCGGGCTGTGGTCCAGCCTGTCGTCGCATTACAGCGTGGAGGTCATCGCCGGCTCCGGCTTCGACTGGCTGCTGCTCGACACCGAGCACTCGCCCAATGATCTGGAGAACGTGGTCACTCAGCTGCAGGCAGCCTCGGCCTACCCGACCACGGCGATCGTGCGCCCGGCCTGGAACGACATGGTGCTGATCAAGCGCTTTCTCGACGTCGGCGTGCAAACCCTGTTGATCCCCTACGTGCAGACGCCGGAGGAAGCCGCCAGCGCCGTGGCCTACACGCGCTATCCGCTGCGCGGCGTGCGCGGCGTCGCCGGCACCACACGCGCAACGCGCTTCGGCCGGGTCAAGGATTACTTCAAGCGCGCCGAGGAAGAACTGTGCGTGCTGGTGCAGGTGGAGACGCGGCTGGGACTGGACAACCTCGACGCGATCGCCAACACCGACGGCGTGGACGGCGTGTTCATCGGCCCGGCCGACCTCTCGGCGGGACTGGGGCACCTGGGCAACATCCCGCATCCCGAAGTGCAGCAGGCGATAGACGACGCGATCAAACGCATCCGCAAGGCGGGCAAGGCACCCGGCATCCTCGCACCGGTCGAGGCGGATGCGCGCCGCTACCTCGAGCTGGGCTGCCTGTTCGTCGCCGTCGGCGCCGATGTGGGCCTGCTCGCGCGCGAATCCGAAAAACTCTGCGCCAAGTTCAAGTCATGAAAGAAATAGAAATCCTGTCGGTCGGACCGATGTATCCGGCCTCCTTGGAGGCGATGCAGAGCGATTTTAACGTCCATGTGCTGTGGCAGGCCAAGGATGAGCCGGCTCTGCTGGCCCGGGTCGGCGACCGCATTCGCGGCATTCAGTGCTTCGGCCCCTATGGTGCCAATGCCAAGCTCATGGACGCTCTACCCAAGCTTGAGATCATCGCCAACGTCGGCGTCGGAGTCGATGCGATTGACCTTGACGCGGCCAGGCAGCGCGGCCTGACCGTCACCAACACGCCCGACGTATTGAACGAGTGCGTCGCCGACCTGGCCATGGGCTTGACGCTTGCAACCCTGCGGCGCCTCAGTCTCGGCGATCGCTTCGTGCGCGCCGGCAGCTGGCTCAAAGGCGCGTTCCCGCTTGGGTATAAGGTAGGCGGCAGAACCATGGGCATACTCGGCTACGGCCGCATCGGCAAGGCCATCGCCAAGCGCGCCGAAGCCTTCGGCATGCACATCGTCTACCATGGCCGCAAACCGCAGCCCGGCGCGGCACACAAGTACTACGCCAAGCTGGCGGACATGGCGCGCGACTGCGACGTGCTGATGGTGATCTGCCCTGGCGGCGCAGCCACGCATCACATAGTCGATGCGCAGGTGCTCGAGGCCCTGGGTCCCGACGGCACCCTGATCAACGTCGCGCGCGGTTCCGTGGTGGACGAGCCGGCCCTGGTCAGGGCGCTGGCCGAGGGCAAGCTGGGTGCCGCGGGCCTGGACGTGTTCGAAGACGAGCCGCGCGTGCCCGAGGCGCTGTTCGCGATGGACCAGGTAGTGCTGCAGCCGCACGTTGGCAGCTCCACCCACGAGACGCGCAAGGCCATGGGCGATCTTGCCGTGGACAACCTGCGCGCGCATTTCGCCGGCAAGCCGGTGCTGACGCCGGTGGCTTGAGTCAGACAGCGAAATCACCCCGGATCTCCTTGAGTGCAGCGCCGAACCCGCCCGGCTGCATTTATACAGGCAATGCCCCATACGCCGAATGGCCGGTGGCGCTATGGTCGGATCACCGCTTCCGCGATTGGTCGTGCCGATAGTTTTTATTGACAATTGTTTTATCG
>JAENXP010000461.1 GCA_016649475.1 Burkholderiales bacterium
CCCCTCATTTTGAAATGAACACCCGGGCCACAGGTCTTGGCAATGTGAATTTCTTGCACTCGGGATGGTAACAGTTCGCAGCTTCGGTCCGACCGGCCGTCTAACATGAGTAAGGTAGGCCCGGCTCGTTCGCAGTACGCGGGGACCCGGGGGGCTCGGGAGGTACCGTGAAAATGATGATGATTGGCGCGATGCGACACGGCGATGGGGGGTACCCCTGAAGATGTCCTGTTCGACCAAGCCGTCAGGGATGTGCCGTCACAAGTGACCGGGATGATCGGATGAACCTGCGCTGGCGCCTGTTTCCGAAGTATGCGACCCTGATCATCGCCCTGGTCGGCGGCATGCTGGTCGCGAGCGGCGGCATCGGGCTGTATTTTTCCTACCGCGAGAACCAGGACCACCTGATCGCGCTGCAGCGCGAGAAGGCGCAGGCGGCCGCGAGCAGAATCGAGCATTACATCGGCGAGATCGAGCACCAGCTGGGCTGGACTGCGCTGCCCCAGGTCGACGCAAGCGGCAACCCGCTGCAGCGACGCCGCTTCGAGTATCTGAAGCTGCTGCGCCAGGTACCTGCGATTACCGAAGTGGCGTGGGTGGACGCGCGCGGCCGCGAGCAGCTCAAGGTATCGCGCCTGTCGATGGACGTGAGCGGCGCGGATACCGACCGGTCAGAAGACCCCAGGTTTCTCGAAGCCAGATCGGGAAACGCCTGGTACAGCCCGGTATATTTCCGCATGGAGACCGAGCCCTACATGACCATCTCGCGTCCGGCCGGGGGCGGCAGCGTCACCGTCGCCGAAGTCAATCTCAAGTTCGTCTGGGATGTGGTGTCGCGTATCAAAATCGGTCAGGACGGACTCGCTTTCGTGATCGATTCCTCGCGCACGCTGATCGCGCATCCGGACATCAGCCTGGTGCTGCAAAAGCTCGACCTGACCAGGCTCGCCCAGGTTGCCGCGCTGGCGAGCGCAGCGGAGGCGCCTGCGGCACCCTCGATCGCACGCGACCTAAAGGGCGTAGAGGTCCTCACGGCAAACGCGCGCATCCCTACGCTCAATTGGACGGTGTTCGTCGAACTGCCGCTGGCCGAGGCGTTCAAGCCGGTTTACGCGTCGATCGAGCGCATGAGCCTGCTGCTGCTCGCAGGCCTGATGGTGTCGATACTCGCGAGCTTCTTCCTTGCGCGCCTGATGGTGCGGCCGATACGCGCGCTGCAGGAGGGCGCGGCGCAGATCGGCAGCGGCAATCTCGATCAGAAGGTTACGGCGACCACCGGGGACGAGCTGGAAACACTCGCCGGGGTGTTCAACCGGATGGCGACACAACTCAAGGAAAGTTATGCCGGGCTCGAAGGCAAGATCGAGGAGAGAACGCACGAGTTGAGCGAGGCGCTGGAGCAGCAGACCGCTACCGCAGAGATCCTGAAAGTCATAAACAGCTCGCCCACCGATGTCGAGCCCGTGTTCGATGCCATCGCCGAGCGCGCCAGGGCGCTGTGCGGCGCGCAACTGGGCGCGACGATGCGCTACGACGGCGAATCGCTGCATTTGGCGGGTTGCCACGGCGTGTCCGCGGACGCGGAGGCGGCGATGCGCGCGGCTTTTCCGATGAAGCCCGGGCCGGGCTCGGTCTACCTGCGCGCCATTGTCGAAAAGACACCGGTACAGATCGCCGACGTTCGCCTCGATCCGGCGTATCCGCGCGACGCGGCCGCCCGGCCGGGGGGCTGGCGCAGCGTGCTGGCAGTGCCGATGATGTTTGAAGGCCGGGTCATTGGTGTCCTCGGCGTGGCGCGCGAGCATCCCGGGGCGTTTGCCGAAAAATCCGTCGCGCTGCTGGAAACCTTCTCCGCGCAGGCGGTAATCGCCATTCAGAACGAGCGCCTGTTCCAGGAAATCAAGGAGAAGAGCCTCCAGCTCGAAATCGCCGGCAAGCACAAGTCGGAGTTCCTCGCCAGCATGTCGCACGAACTGCGCACGCCTTTGAACGCGATCATCGGCTTCTCCGAGGTGCTGCTGGAGAAGATGTTCGGCGAAATGAACGATAAGCAGGAGGACTACCTCAAGGACATCCACGCTTCGGGCCAGCACCTGCTGTCGCTGATCAACGATATTCTCGATCTCGCCAAAGTCGAGGCGGGACGCATGGAACTGAACCTCACCGCCTGCCATCTGCCCACAGCCATCGACAACGCGCTCACTTTGGTCCGCGAACGCGCACTGCGCAACGGCATCTTGTTATCCGCCAAGGTCGATCCGCGGCTGGCCGGGTTCAATGCGGACGAGAGGAAGTTGAAGCAGATCCTGCTCAACCTGCTCTCCAATGCGGTCAAATTCACCCCCAGGGGCGGCAGCATCACGGTTGCCGCGCGCCCGCTTGCCGACATGGTCGAGATCGCCGTGACCGACACCGGCGCGGGCATTGCAATCGAGGATCAGGCCGCGGTTTTCGATGAATTCAAGCAGGTGGGCACGGACTACACGCGCAAGGCCGAGGGCACCGGACTGGGTCTTGCACTGACGCGCAAGTTCGTGGAACTGCACGGCGGCAGGATGCGCCTGCAGAGCGAGCCCGGAAAGGGCTCCGTATTCTCTTTCACGCTGCCGCTGAACTGCGCAGAGGAAGTGGCGGCCACGGCCTGAACCAAACGCGATCAAGGATATACAAGTCATGGCGAACGAACTCATCCTGATTGTCGAAGACAACGAGAAGAACCGCAAACTCATGCGCGACGTGCTGCAGTTCAAAGGCTACCGCACGATCGAGGCCGAAACCGGTGAAGACGGCGTGGCGCTCACGGTGGAGCACAAACCCGACCTCGTCCTGATGGACTACCAGCTACCGGGCATCGATGGCATCGAGGCGTTTCGCCGCATCCGCGGCGCTGCCGCAACGGCGCACATCCCGATCATGGCGGTCACAGCTTCGGCCATGCCCGAAGAGGCAAAAAAAATGAGTGATGCCGGCTTCGACGGGTTTCAGACCAAGCCGCTCAACGTAAAGGATTTCGTCCAGGCCGTGGCAGCCGTGTTTTGTGCGAAGGCTGTCAAATGAGCGCCAAAGTGCTGGTGGTGGACGATACCCCGATGAACGTGAAAATGCTCGCCGACATTCTCGCGTTCAAGGGTTATGAGGTGCTCACTGCGGGAGGAGGCAGGGAATGCCTGGCGAAAGTCGACTCCGATGGTCCCGACATCGTGCTGCTCGACGTCATGATGCCCGA
>JAENXP010000754.1 GCA_016649475.1 Burkholderiales bacterium
AACTCTAGGAAATTCGGGGAGATGCGCTTCGGGGTAAGCTCCCTCGGGTGGACGTCTCGTCTTTTTTAACGCAGCATCGAGATACGCAGCAAGGTTCATTTTGCTACGATCTGACTTATGGGAGCGCGAGGGCTGGCATCCCCTCTTTGCGCCTCCGGCTCTTGAACCAGGAGAAAACATGCAAACGAACAAAGCAGCGGACCCGGCGCGCGTCAGCTTCGATACGCACCCGGAGCGCTATGCGCACTGGCGCATGAGCGTGGAGGGCGCGGTCGCCACCCTCGCCATGAACGTGAACGAGGACAAGGGCCTGAAGCCGGGATACAAGCTCAAGCTCAATTCATATGACCTCGGCGTGGACATCGAGCTCTACGACGCCCTGAACCGCATCCGCTTCGAGCATCCCGAAGTGCGTTGCGTCGTGCTCACCTCTGCGCGCGAGCGCATGTTCTGCTCCGGCGCCAATATTTACATGCTGGGCCTGTCGAGCCACGGCTGGAAGGTCAATTTCTGCAAATTCACCAACGAGACGCGCAATGGCATGGAGGATTCCAGCCGCAACGACGGGCTCAAATTTCTCGCCGCGGTGAACGGCACCTGCGCCGGCGGCGGCTACGAGGTCGCCCTCGCCTGCGATGAAATCCTGATGATAGACGACCGCTCATCCACGGTGAGCCTGCCCGAAGTGCCGCTGCTTGGGGTGCTGCCCGGCACCGGCGGCCTCACGCGCATCACCGACAAGCGCAAAGTGCGGCGCGACCTGGCTGATTTTTTCTGTACCACCACCGAGGGCGTGCGTGCCGACCGCGCCAAGGAATGGGGGCTGGTCGATCACAGCGCGAAGCCGCAGGCCTTCGCCCAGGCGGTGCAGGAACACGCCGGGCGCCTGGCCGCGGCTAGCGGGCAGCCGGGTGGCGCCAAAGGCGTCACCCTCACCCCGCTCAAGTGCACGATCGATGATCGGGGTTACCACTACGAACATGTGGACGCTGTCATCGACCGCAGTGCGCGCAGCGCCACGCTCACGGTTTCAGGTCCGAAGCAGGCCGGACCCGATGCCATAGAAGGCATACTCGCGGCCGGGGTCGCCTGGTGGCCGCTGCAGATGGCGCGCGAACTGGACGACGCCATACTCATGTTGCGCACCAACGAACTGGAAATCGGCACCTGGCAGCTGAAGACACGCGGTGACATCGACAGCGTGCTCGCCGTCGACGCCATCCTGGCCAGACACCGCGCGCACTGGTTCGTGCGCGAGACCCTGGGCCTGCTGCGGCGCACGCTGGCGCGACTGGACGTAACCTCGCGCACCCTGTTCGCGATCATCGACCAGGGTTCCTGTTTCGCCGGCACGCTGGCGGAACTGGCGCTGGCCGCCGACCGCGGCTACATGCTGCAGCTTCCCGATGAGCCCGGGAAAGCGCCGCGCATGGCCTTGTCCGAGCTCAACTTCGGCACCTATCCCATGGTGAACCGCCTCACCCGCCTGGACACGCGCTATTGCGGGCGGCCCGAACCGGTCGAGGAAGCGCGACAGGCCATCGGCGAGAAGCTCGACGCGCACGACGCAGCCAAGCTTGGCCTGGTAACCTTCACACCGGACGACCTGGACTGGGACGAGGAAGTGCGCATCGCCCTGGAGGAGCGCGCCAGCCTGTCGCCCGACGCGCTCACCGGCATGGAAGCGAGCCTGCGATTCACCGGCGCGGAGACCATGGAGACGCGCATATTCGCGCGGCTGTCGGCCTGGCAGAACTGGATATTCAACCGCCCCAACGCGGTCGGGGAGCCCGGCGCGCTTGTGGAGGCCATGTGCCACGTCGACGCGGAGTCCGTCGACGCCACG
>JAENXP010000473.1 GCA_016649475.1 Burkholderiales bacterium
ACTCAGGCTCGATCAGCGGTTCGTCGCCCTGCACGTTGACCACTATATCGTTGTCGGTGAGGCCCAGTTGCTGCGCCGCCTCGGCAATGCGGTCGGTGCCGGTAGCATGATCACTCCGGGTCATTATCGCCTGGTGACAGTGAAGATTCACCGCATCGAATATAGCCTGGTTGTCAGTTGCGACCCATACTGCGCGGGCACCGCTGGCGCGGGCGCGTTCGGCGACACGCACCACCATGGGTTTGCCGGCAATATCGGCCAGCGGCTTGGCGTGCAGGCGACTGGAAGCGTAGCGTGCGGGAATGACTACCAGGAAGGCGCCGGATCGGCTCATGATTGGACGGCGGGAAAAGAAACGGGGCCTATAAAGGAATGATTCTAGCTGATTGGGCTGTCCGGGGGCAGCAATCCACGGCCGATAGGCAAGCGCGCGGGGCGCGACTGGCCTATAATGGGAACCTCGTTCCATCAAGGCGGCCCCTCCCTTCGGCCGGGCCGCTCAATCTGGTACTACGTGGACAAATCAAAGAACTTATCCAGCGTCAAAGCAGCTTTGCCCCCGCGCCTCTCTCAGCAGGGTCTATGACCGCCGCTTCCTTTTCCGATCTTGGTCTGCTGCCGCAGTTGCTACAGGCAGTCACCGACAAAGGCTACACCGAGCCTTCCCCCATTCAGGCGCAAGCGATCCCCGTGATCCTGCAGGGCTTGGACGTCATGGGCGGTGCCCAGACCGGCACTGGCAAGACCGCGGGCTTCACCCTGCCGCTATTGCAGCGGCTGGCGCCGCATGCCAATACGAGCGCCTCGCCCGCCCGCCATCCGGTGCGCGCCCTGATCATTACGCCTACGCGCGAACTCGCGGCGCAGGTTGCCGAGAGCGTGCGCGACTACGGAAAGCACCTGGGGCTGCGTCCGGGCGTGGTGTTCGGCGGCGTCGATATCGTCCCGCAGATTCAGATGTTGCGCGCCGGCGTAGAGGTGCTGGTGGCAACGCCCGGCCGGCTGCTCGATCATGTGCAGCAAAAGACGGTGATGCTGGGGCAGGTGGAAATCCTGGTGCTGGATGAGGCTGACCGCATGCTCGACATGGGCTTCATGCCCGACATTCGCCGCATCCTCGCGCTATTGCCGGCCAAGCGGCAGAGCCTGCTGTTTTCGGCCACATTCTCTGAAGAGATCAAGCGGCTCGCGGACAATATGTTGCACCAGCCGGTGCTGATCGAAGTGGCCCGGCCCAATGCCATGACCGAACTGGTGAGCCACGAAGTGCACCCCGTCAAGCGCGAGAGAAAGCGCGATCTGCTCGCCCACCTGGTCCGGACCCAGAACCTGCAGCAGGTACTGGTGTTCGGCGGTACGCGCCTGGGCGTGAACCGCCTTGCTTATCAGCTGCAGAAAGACGGCATTCATGCCTCCGCGATCCACGGCGACAAATCGCAGGTGGAGCGCATACAGGCGCTGGCCGATTTCAAATCGGGCAAGACACCGGTACTCGTGGCAACCGACGTCGCCGCACGCGGCCTGGATATCCAGGAGTTGCCGGCGGTGATCAATTTCGAACTGCCTGGCGCACCTGAAGACTATGTGCACCGCATCGGCCGTACCGGCCGCGCGGGTTCCACCGGTCGTGCCATTTCCCTGGTTTGCGCAGACGAACACGAAAAACTCGCGGCAATCGAGAAATTCATCAAGCAGCGCATCCCCCAGACCATCATCCCCGGTTTCGAGCCGGACGCCTCAGGTGTGTCGGCCTTGATGCATACCGAGCGCGAGCGGCCAGAGCGCCGTCCAGACCGCGGCAGCAGCCTCACGCGGAGTGCGCGTCCGCACAGCGTCAAGACACCGGCGAAACCGGTGGACTCGATTTTTTCCGCCCCCTACGTTCCGAGCAACGCAGCAACTCCGGCAGCGGAGCAGGAGCGGACCGGACCGCAAAAACCGAGTCGCCAAGTGGCGGCGCTATTGGGCGGCCTGCGCAAATCCGGTTAGAAGCTGTGTTCGGGTCCAGGAAAGGACCCGTCTTTCACCGCAGCTACGTAGTTTTCCACCGCCTGCTGGATGCTCGCGGCGCCGTCCATGAAATTCCTCACGAACTTCGCCTTCTTGCCCGGGAACACGCCCAGCAGGTCGTACAGAACCAGGACCTGGCCGGAGCAGTCTGGCCCTGCGCCTATGCCTATGGTCGGAATCGACAGATTGGCGGTGACCTCTGCGGCGAGCTTGGCCGGAATCGCTTCGAGCACGATCAGACCGGCGCCTGAACGCTCCAGCGCCAGCGCGTCGTCGATCAATTGCCGCGCCGCGTCCGCCGTCTTGCCCTGTACGCGGAATCCGCCCAATTGATGCACCGACTGCGGCGTGAGCCCGAGATGGCCGCACACCGGAATGCCCCGCTTCACCAGGAATTCGGTGGTCTGCGCAAATGTCACCCCGCCCTCCAGCTTGACCATGTGAGCGCCGGCCGCCATCAATTGCGCAGCGCTGCTAAACGCCTGTTCGCAGCTTTCCTGATAGCTGCCGAAAGACAGGTCGCCAATGAGGAACGCACGCTTCGCGCCGCGCGCGACACAACCCACGTGGTAGACCATGTCCTCCAGGGTGACGGGCAGGGTGGTGCGGTGCCCCTGGAGCACATTGCCCAGGGAATCGCCCACGAGGATGCTTTCGACGCCGGCATTCTCCAGCAGCGCGGCGAAGCTTGCGTCGTAGCCGGTGAGCATGGCGATCTTGTTGCCGTCACGGCGCAGCTTGTGCAAATCGGTGAGGGTAAGTTGGTTGTCGCTCATGGGGGCGGTCCGAAAGGATGATGGCCTATAGCTTATTACAAAACGACGCGACACATCCTCTCATGCATCCGCGTAATCTTAGCGTCTCCGGCGCGTCTGTCTTAGAATACGACATTAGCCAAGGATCTGCCTACCATGAACCTCGACCGAGTTACGTCAGGCCGCGATGTGCCCAACGACGTTAACGTGATTATCGAAATTCCGATGAATGCCGATCCAATCAAATACGAGGTCGACAAGGAAACCGGCGCGGTATTCGTCGACCGCTTCATGTCGACCGCCATGCATTACCCGTGCAACTACGGCTATATTCCTCACACCATTTCGGATGATGGCGATCCAGTGGACGTGCTGGTGCTTAGCCCCGTGCCCATCATCACCGGGGTGGTGG
>JAENXP010000225.1 GCA_016649475.1 Burkholderiales bacterium
AATCTTGTCCAGCGCAGAACCGGGGGCAAAACCCAGGGCCGGAGCGGCGATATGTATGCCTACGCGATAGCGCCCGTTGGCTAGCCGCGTCAGGGAAAAGGCGTCGTCGATTTCGGTGGTGCTGGCGTCGTCGAGGCTGAATGCAGTGACCGCGGCCAAGGGCAGTTCGGGCGGTTCGGCTGCGGCGATGCTGTCGAACATCGCGTCATCGCGCGGAAAATGCTCAAATAAGAACGCTCCCAGATGGTAGTCGTGGCTGGAAGGCAGCGAGCCGGCGCGCTCGAAGAGTTTCGCCGCCGACAGCCCGTTTGCCGCACAGGCCAGTTCCAGCGCCTTGGTCTCGACGCGATTGCGATCAGGCCGGTAGAGCAATTGCGGCAATATGGCCTGCAGCGCTTCGGGCACGGTGCCGCGCTGCAACTCGTCCGCCCAGGAGCGGACCTGTTCCTCTTGTATCCGCTTTCTTTCCACGCCGGCAAGTGCCGCCTTGAGCGTGTCGGCGGGCGCGGCGCGAAAGCGGCCTTTCCCCTTGCGGTAGAAGTACATCGGCGCCGATTGCAGCCTGAACAGAATGGCCGCGGACTCCAGCGCATTGGGCGCGTGACCGCAATATTCGCGCGCCAGGTCGGCGAAACCAAACTCCTCCGCACCGCAGCATTGCCACAGGAAGTCGGTATCGATTTCGGCGGCCAGCGTTTCGGCCTTGCCCATGATTTCGGCCAGCGGCGGCGCCTCGAAGCGCAACAACACGCTCGCCGCCTTGATCTTGCTTCGCTTGCCGTGCGCGGCCTCCACCTGCAGCGACGTGTCGCTTTCGGCGAGCACTGCGCCGACCTTAAATGAGCCGGTCTCTTCGTACAGCACGTTCATGGGATCAGAGCCGAAGGAATAAGGTTGTTTGAACGCCGCCACGGCGCCTGACAGGCAGCTTGTAGGGAGGGCGGCCCCCGCGTCGCATCCGTATCAGCGCAGCAGAGCGGTGAAATTATACTCCAGCCGCACTACCTTGCCCCTGCCGGATGCGCGCTCCGATCCCTGGCGCCGGCGGCCGCGTCTGTGCCATGGCCACAGCGGCGGACCGGGGAATACTTGGTAAAATCGGATCAAACGAGGCAGAAACCACGGAACCGCAACTGAAAGGATACGCATGAGCGCAGTCGACATAACCATTACCGAGGTGGGCCCACGCGACGGGCTGCAGAACACCAAGAGCTTCATGCCGACGGCGGCGAAGAATGCCTGGATCAGTGCCGAAGCGGCCGTCGGCGTGCGCCAGATCGAGGTTTGCTCCTTCGTTCCGGCGAAGCTCATTCCGCAGTTCGTCGATGCCGAGGAAGTGCTGACGCACGCGAATGGCATCCCCGGCTTGACAGCGGTAGTGCTGGTGCCCAATTTCAAGGGTTGCGAACGCGCCCTCGCGGCCGGCGCCCGCCGGGTGACCGTACCCATCTCTGTATCCGAGGCGCACAGCATGAGCAACGTGCGCAAGACCACGGCACAGGCGATCGAAGACTTTGCGCGCATGGCAGCCCTGGTGCGATCTCAGGAGAAAGCCGAAAGGGCGCAACTGGTCGGCGCCTGCTCTACCGCCTTCGGCTGTTCGCTGCAGGGCATAGTGGCGGAAGAAGACGTGGTGCGCGTCGCAGTCGCATTGCGCGAAGCCGGCGCGGACGCCGTCAGCCTTGCGGATACCGTCGGCTACGCCAACCCGGAGCAGGTAAAGCGCCTGTTCCGCAAAGTGCGCGCCGCCATTGGCGAGGATTTTCATATTGAAGCGCACTTCCACAACACGCGCGGACTCGGGCTCGCCAATGCGCTCGCCGCGTTCGAGGTGGGCATACGCAATTTCGACAGCACCCTGGGCGGCCTGGGCGGCTGTCCCTTTGCGCCGGGCGCTTCCGGAAACGTCGTTACCGAGGACCTGGTATTCATGTTCGAGTCCATGGGCGTCAGAACCGGCATCGACATCGGCAAGCTGATCGCGGTGCGTAACACGGTGTTCGATGCGCTCCCCGAGGCCGAGTTCTACGGACATATATCGAAGGCCGGGCTGCCCAAGGGATTCCAGCCGCTGTCGCGCGCTGCGTAAATCGTCCGGACCCGGGTTGGGGCAGGCCTGCCCCAACCCGGACGGGCTCAGGCAAGCGCCAGGCCCGCGAAATCCAGGATCAGCGCTATGTGCTCGGGAAAGCTTTTCAGGCTATGGTCGCCGCCTTCGATCACGAGCTGGCGGGCCCCTGCGTACTTTTCCACCGCCAAGCGATAGTCGAGCACCTCGTCCCCGGTCTCGACCAGCAGCAAGTAGCGCTGCGCGCGGACAGTGGACAAATAGAGTTGCTGCCATTGGCGCAGATGCTCTTCGGTGAGCTCGTATTGCTGCTGCGTATGCAGGTTGCGCTGCACGCCGAGATAGGCGCGCAAATCCTCGTGCGGATACACAGCCGGGTTGATCAGGACCGCGCGCAGGTCGTGGCGTTCGGCCAGGTAACTTGAGTAAAAGCCGCCGAGCGAACTGCCGACCAGGGTGATGGACCCGCGCGGGTGCCGCGCTATCTCGGCTTCGACCACGGCGATGGCGCGCCTGCCCGGGGTCGGCAGCGCAGGGCAGCAGTATTGCTCCCCCAGCCCGCGCTCCTGCATATAGCGCTTCAGCAGCTGCGCCTTGTGCGAACCGGGTGAACTGTTGAAGCCGTGCAGATAGATCAGCATTTCAAAGCGGCACCGATGCGCGGTCGTGTTCGATCATCCGGCCGGCGACCAGGATTTTTTCGGCCTTGCCGCCGGTATAGCCCCAGGCGCTGACACAGCGATTGCCGTATTCAGCCATTGGCACCTATCCGGTCGAGCAGCTTCTGGTGTATGCCGCCGAAGCCGCCGTTGGACATCACCAGCACCTGGTCTCCGCTCCGGGCTGCGCCAGCGACGGCCCCGACCAGGGCGTCCAGATCGTCGTAGCAGGCCGCCTTGGCGCCCAGGGGCGCGAGCGCGCCGGCGGGATTCCAGCCCAGGTTGGCGCTGTAGCAATACACCAAATCGGCCTCGGCGAGGCTGCCGGGAAGCGCGTCCTTCATCACGCCCAGCTTCATGGTATTGGAGCGGGGCTCGAGCACGGCCAGAATGCGTGCCTTGCCGACCTTGCTACGCAGACCCGCCACCGTGGTGGCGATCGCCGAGGGATGATGGGCAAAGTCGTCGTATACAGCGACGCCGGCCACGGTACCGCGCAGCTCCATGCGGCGCTTTACGCTCTCGAACCGCTCCAGCGCGGCGCAGGCGGCGCCAGGGTCTACGCCGGCGTGACGGGCAGCCGCGATGGCTGCCAGGGCGTTTAAACGGTTGTGCTCGCCAAACAAGCTCCAGCGCACCCGGCCCTGCTCTTGCCCCGCGTAGCTGACACTGAAGTCTTCCGCCCCCAGCGCTTGCGCCAGCCAGCTGCTGCTGGTGCCAAAGTGCTCTATGGGGGTCCAGCAGCCTCGCTCCAAAACCCGCGCCAGCGCTTGATCGACCCCGTTGGCTACAAGCAGGCCTGATCTGGGGATAGTTCGAACGAAATGATGAAATTGCTGCTCTATAGCCGCAAGATCAGCGAAGATATCTGCATGATCGAACTCCAGGTTGTTCAAAACTGCCGTTTTTGGGTGGTAATGAAGAAACTTGGAGCGTTTGTCGAAGAAGGCGGTGTCGTACTCGTCCGCTTCGATCACAAAGAAGTCGGAATCGGTCAAGCGTGCGGAGCCACCGAAGTTCTGCAGCACGCCACCAACGAGAAAGCCGGGGCGCTGGCCGGCCGCTTCCAGGATCCACGCGAGCATGGCCGAGGTGCTCGTCTTGCCGTGGGTACCGGCGACAGCCAGCACCCACTTCGTATGCAGAATATTCTCGGCCAGCCACTGCGGGCCGGAGATATACGGATCGCCGCGATCAAGAATTTCTTCCATCAGGGGGTTACCGCGGGTAACCACGTTGCCGACTACCCACAGATCGGGCGCCAAGCCGACCTGTTCGGCGCCGTAGCCCTCGATCAAGTCTATTCCTTGGGCAGTGAGCTGGCTGCTCATCGGCGGATAGACGTTCGCATCACAGCCGGTAACCTTGTGCCCGGCCTGCCGCGCAATCGTAGCGAGTCCGCCCATGAAGGTGCCGCAGATGCCGAGAATGTGGATGTGCATGGGCCGAACGCTAATTGATTTCATCGATCGGCCAGAGCGGCGCAACAGATTCGCCGGCCTGCGGCCTCGGTATGACGCTGGCTGGAGTTTACCGTATTTCGCCCGCCGCCCCGCTGCGCTATTATTCCCGCATGCGTACGCGTGGAGTGCCGCAATGCCCAAAGAACAAAAGTTCAAGCAGCAACACATGCGCGCGCGCATCGCCGCGGTGGCTGCGCGCATCATGGCGGAAGACGGCATCGAGGACTTCGCCACCGCAAAGCGCAAGGCAGCGCGCCAGTTGGGAGCGGGCGACACCCAGTCCTTGCCCAATAACGACGAGATCGAGACCGAGTTGCGCGTGTATCAGTCCCTGTATCAGGGCGCGGAGCAGCGCGAACGTGTGCGTTACCTGCGCGGCCAGGCGCTGGCGGCCATGGAGCAGCTTGCGGAATTCAAACCTTACCTCACCGGTCCGGTGCTAAAGGGCACGGCCGGACGCTACGCCGACATCGATCTGCAGGTGTACGCCGATAGCGGCAAGGAATTGGAGATATTTCTTCTGAACCGCAACATTCCCTACCAAACCTCGGAGTTGCGCCATTACAGCGGAAAACAGGAACTTGCGGTTAGCGTGCTGTCCATGGACTGGGAAGGCACTCCGGTCCGATTGACCGTCTACTGGCCCGGAGATGAACGCCGCAGCGTCAAAACCTCCCTTCTGGGTCGGCCGCTAGAGCGTGCCAACCTGGAGGCGGTGCGGACCCTGGTCGCAAGCGGTGAATAGACAGCTGCAGGCGGGCATTTTCCTGATGGTGGCGGCAGTCGCTGGTTTTGCTGGCTACTATTTCAATCGCGCCAAGCCGATTCCGCCGCAAATTGAAGTTGCCGCGCAGAAGCTGATGCGGGCATCGTACGCCGATCTAAACGGCAAGTACCGGAGCCTGTCGCCAACGCCCGGCAAAGTCCTGGTGGTGAACTTCTGGGCGACTTGGTGTGCTCCCTGCCGGGAGGAGATCCCGGAGCTAAGTAAGATCCACAAGAAATATGCATCTAAAGGTGTCGAACTGACAGGCATTGCCTTCGATAATGTGTCTAAAGTAAAAGATTATGCCGCTAAGATGAACATCGACTATAG
>JAENXP010000757.1 GCA_016649475.1 Burkholderiales bacterium
CCATGAACAGTGCCGCATCAACAGGCCGAACACATGGCAGCTCCGACCAGCACTGCGATAGCGTTCAAAAAACCCTTGCCAACACGGAGCCGTCCACACATGGCACAAAGCAGACATCGGATCGGCTCAGGCTGACTTCCGCTATTGGGGGTAAAGCGGACGTCGGAAACGTCGTCCGCGACTTCCGCTTGTGACCCGGAACGGACTTGGGAACCCGATATGGGTGAAAAGGCTCTAGCGGCGGTTAGTGAAATAAAATACGTGGCCACCGATCTGGCCTGTGCGCCGCAGCTTCCTTGACCAGGAGGGCCGGACATAGGTCGCATGAAAATGGGTTGAGCGGATTAGATCGGCGCTGATCGCGACGCCGCCGCATATGTCCCGGCACATCAGGCGCTCCGCCATCAGCACCGCCGCCTGCCAGGCGCGCATATTGGTGGCCTGGTCGGATTTGCCGTCGCAGGCAAAGGAAAACTGGCAGCGATTGGGCCGAGCGGCATTCTGGTAGACGACGCCGCAGATGGTGTCGGGATAATACCGGCTTGCGGCGCGGTTGAGGATTACGCGGCCGACCGCGTTCTGGCCCTGCGCCGGCTCGCCGCGCGCTTCGTGATAGATCGCAAGCGACAGGCAGCGTATTTCCGTCGCGCCCAAATTAGGCAGCCGCCCGAGTTGGCCCATGCCGGCCTGAGCATTGCTGGCCTGGGCATTGCCGGCCTTTGCGGCAAAAGCGTCGGTCAGGCCACCGCTATCGACAAGCTTGGCCTGTACGCCGGCCGGCGCAAGCCAAATTAAGAGTGTCGCGGCAAGCACATAGGATGCCACCTTAAGCCGCCAGTAATCCACGGCAGCCTCCTGTTTTCCTCACGGATATGACGCCCGCATCGGGGGGAGCGTGTCGCGGGTTGCCGCACCCCAGCGCAGTCGTTTTGCCGCCGGCAGCGTAAAGACCAGCAGGCGTTTTACCGCGATGCGCCGGTGCAAGCCGCTGCGGTGCAGATAAAGCGGATAGGCGGCACTGGAGAAGAACAGCGTCAGGCCGGCAATGAAATGGACAGTCCAGATCTCGCCTTGCGGCAGGATCGGGGAAAGGAACTGGGAAATTGGTGCGATCGGCGCGTCGGACGCAATGCGCAATCCCGTGGCGATGCTGGTAAGGACGGCGATGGCGGAAATCCAGTGAAGGATGATCGTCCCGGCATCGGTGCGTGAATGCGCAGGCTTGGTCGGAGCGGGCACGCTTACCGATTGCCTGGCGACCGGTTGCCGAACGCCATGCGTTTTACGAAATTCCGCGCCGACACGCCGCCGCCCGGCGAGCGAACCCGCACTTGCCACATCAACCATAAAGCCCCGAACCCCGCCGCTAGCAAAGACCCCGTGCCGAGCGGATTGGATCCGCCCTCAACCTAAAATTAAGGTTAATCAACTCTTAACCGGTTACAAGAAATGACTGGAAATATGGTTAACGAAATGGATGTAAGTATTTCTCAAATATAGAATATTCAAAAACACCACCATTTTCAAAATACCGAAGACGACGCTCAAAAAGATCGGGCATGTGATCAATATTGAGTGCGAAAGGTGTTTTTTAATCGGTCAGGTTGAATCATCGTGACGACAAAACGTCGCAGATCGACCCCGATCGGTTTATCTCAAGCCGTTTTACGCATTTGAAATTGCTGATCTTTTTGCGGCTGGAGAATGCCATTTATCGGTGCTGCCGCCGACGGAAACCGTTTGAGCTCGTGGAGCGCGGAGGCGGGAAGCGGCCGGCTGAACAAGTATCCCTGAACGGTGACGAAGTCGTATTCGCGCAGGAACTCAAGCTGCGCTTCG
>JAENXP010000320.1 GCA_016649475.1 Burkholderiales bacterium
CGCACTGCCGCCGCCTGCACGAATGGCATCGGCCAGCGCCTGCGCGGCTGCCAGTCCGCGATGGGCATGAATGTAGACATGGCAGCCATCGGCAGCAAGACGGCGGCAGATGGCTGCGCCAATGCCGCCGCTGCCGCCGGTAACCAGGGCATTTTTCATGGCGCTGCTCCCGAAGCAGGTGCGAGTGCGTCAGCATTGATCACGACTGCGGCGCGTCCATCCAACAGCAGGCGACCCGCTGCGCTGACGCTGAACTGATAGAGTATATTGTTTTCGCTGCGCGCGATGCAGGTGGCATCGACCAGCAGATCGGCGGCGACCTCGTCCAGCCGCGGCACATGCAGCTTTGTGCCGCGCACGCTGACCAGATAACCGACCCGGGCGCGGGAACTCTCCGGCGGCGCCATCAGGGCGCCGTGCACGGCCATGGCCTGCGCCGCGTATTCGATACCGCAGGCGGCGCCAAGCCGGCCGTAAGCGCGCATCGGGTTGTCAGCCGCGCGGTGGCTGCTCGCGCGACATTGAATGCGCCGCTCATCCCATTCCTCGACACGATCCAGCAGGCACATGCTGCCCCGATGCGGGATGCGACGGGCAATCCAGGCGCGGTCAAGTCCGGTTTGATTCAGCATGGCGTGACTGCCACGGCGAGACGCGTGCTGTCGAGGTAATCCAGCACGACGCGTTTGTCTTGCCGCAATGCGATAGCGCGCAACAGCGGCAACCCGCGTGCGGTGGGAATGGCGATGCGCAGATTTTCAAGCGCGGGTTCGTCGAGGTGGTCGGCGCTGGCGTCAGTCAGGCTAACGCAGATTTGCGCGAGTGCCCGTTCGCTGCGTTGCGGCGCCAGCACCAACGCGATGCCAAACGCATCGGGAATGGGGCGGGCGCTGTACAAGGGCTCCGGGTAAGCGGTGTCACAGGCCAGCAAAACGCAGGGTATGTTATCTGCCACAACCTGGGTCAGCGCCTCCAGCAGCCCCGCGCCGAAACTGGCGTCAAAGGCACTCAAAACCGATGACGTGGTCATTGCGCCGGTAGCGATACCCCAGTATCCGGCAGCAATGTTATGCACGGAATTGTGAAACCGGGTCGGGGAGATTTGCCGGTCATCCGAGGCAAGCATTTCACAAATGATGTGACAGTTTTCCCCGTCGCCGCCAGACGCGGAAAACACGCTGGGCAACCCGGCTGCGTCGCGTCCGGCCGCTGCGATGGCTTCCAGTCCGGTCGCCAGGCTGAGTTTGACAATTGCGCAACTGCGCCGCCGTTCCGCCGCGGGCAGCGACGCGGGTGGCGGCAGCGCGGTCTTGTGCGGCTGATAGGGCTCGCGCCCGCCAAGGACGGCCTGACCGGCTGGCCAGTCGGCCAAACCGGGTCCGAGCAAGCCGATGCCCTCGATGTGCGCGGTGAGGGTATGCATGGGTCTAATGCGCCCGCGCAAAAACCAGGCTGCAGTTGGTGCCGCCGAATCCAAACGAATTGCTGAGCACGCGCGCCACCGGCAGCTCGCGATTCTGCAGCAGATAGTCCAGGCCAAGCGTCTGGTCGACTTGCTCGGTGTTGAGCCCCGCTGGCAGCATGCCGTGCTGCAAGCCCAGGGCGCAAATCACTGCCCCCAGGCCACCGGCCGCGCCCAGGGTGTGGCCAGTCGCGCCCTTGGTGGAACTGCACGGCATCCCCGGGCCGAATACATATCGAACCGCCTTGGCTTCCGCGGCGTCGTTGCTTTGGGTAGCCGTGCCGTGCAGGTGGATATAGTCGATTTCAGATGATTTCAATCCTGCCATTTCCAGCGCATCCTGCATCGCCATGCGCGCACCCAGGCCATCCGGATGCGGCGATGACATGTGGTGGGCATCGCTGGATTCGCCTATGCCGAGCAGCAGCACGGCGTCGTCGTCCATGTGTGCCGGAGTGCGTTCCAGCAGCGCGAAGGCTGCCGCTTCACCAATCGAGATGCCGTTGCGTTGCGCATCGAATGGGCGACATGCGCGTTCAGAAATCAGGCCGAGCGCGCTGAAACCATGCAACGTCGTCAAACACAGCGAATCCACGCCCCCCACCACGGCCGCGTCTATTAGCCCCGTCGCCAGCATGCGGCGCGCTGAAGCAAATACCTTGGCGCTGGACGAACATGCCGATGATACCGCGACCGCCGGACCGGTCAGCCCAAAATAATGGCGCGTGAAATCGACGACGGAGAACGTGTTCTGTGTGGTGCGGTAAATGAAGTCCGATGGGAGTGCGCCGGTCACCGGGTCGCGCCGCCGGTAGGCCAGCTCGGTTTGCAGAATGCCTGAGGTGCTGGTGCCGAGAAACACGCCGACGTGCTGCGCACCGTATTTTGCGATGGCAGCGCGCACCGCCTCGGCAAATCCGTCCTGAGTCAATCCCAGCAGCGCAAGCCGGTTGTTGCGGCAATCGAAACCGGCCAGATGGGCGGGAAGCTGCACCGCATCCACCCCCGCCACCTCGCCGATGAAAGTCGCCAGGTCCACCGTATCGAACGCGCACGGCGCGAGCCCGCCGCGACGTTGGCGCAGCGCGGCGAGAGTCTGGTCGAGGCCGCGACCGATGCTGCTGGTCGCAGTGAAATGGGACAGCCAGAGCGGGTTCAAGGAAAGACGGGCCAATCCTAATTAAATGAGAAGTCTACCAAGTTCCGGTGATTGGTTTGGGTCAGTTAGACGGCTGGCGGACTTTTCCGACTATGCCCCAGCTGTTCCGGCGCGCACGCGATGTCGCAATGACAGAGTGGCAGCCAGCACCCCCAGCGCCAGACCGGCCAGCACATCCACCGCCACATGCTGGCGTGTGGCGAGGGCGGAATAGACGATGCCGATACACCACAGCCAATTAAGCGCGAGTATCCACGGCGGCGCGCCAAAGCGACGCAGCAAGTGATGCAACCAGACACCTGAAAAGACGGCTGTGACCACGTGTAGCGAAGGGCAGGCGTTGCCGGCCGCATCCATGCTTTTGAGGAAAGCCACGTCGGGATACCGGGCCCAGTCGATATAGGCTGCCGGTACTGCCGTGGGCCAGAAGTAGAACACTATCAGCCCCGCGAGGCAGGTTGCGGCCATGGCCATCGCGTAGCCGTACAGCTCGCGCCGCGTCGCCAGCAATGCCGGGGGAAGGGAAACATAGATCCACAGCGATATATACAGGGGCAGCGCCCCGGGCTGAAAGCCGATCAGCCGGTCGAGCAGGATGATGGGCATTACCGTGATCGGGTAGGCCGGGTGTCTGAGCAGGTAGAAGTAAGCGCCGAAAAAAACGCCGATGAACACCGGCGTCCCGATGCTTTTGAGCAGAACATGACTCGATAGGACCGCTGCAGCCTGACGGTACCAGGGCATCTGCCGACTGTTTTCGTTCAAGGCTTGCTCTCCATCGAATGCTGCAATACCGGCACGAATCAGGAAAGGGCTAGCCGCAAGGTGACAAAACGCAGATCAGCCTCTCTGGCTGCGGCCAGGACAGCGGGGAGCACTTCCAGAATTACCGGGCTGCCATCGGGCGTGCGCGCTGCGTTGCCGTCGTGCAGCAGCAAAATTGCGCCCGGGCGCAGGCCGCGCAACAGCCTGTTCTTAACGCGAGCAGCGTCGCCGACGCGGGTGTCGAAACCGCGCGTGGACCAGCTCGCAAGCCGCAGCCCCAGCCGGGCGAGCACCGGGTCCAGAAGCGGATTGCGCAGGCCGGCAGGGGCGCGAAAGAACAAGGGACGCTGCCCGGTAATTGCACTGAGCGTGTCCTGGGCGGCCTGCAGTTCGCGCATCAAGCCGGAATATCCCATCAGCGCAAAATGATGGCGGTGATGCTGGCTGTGGTTTTCCACGCTATGGCCACGGCGCACGATTTCCCGGCATAAGTCCGGGTAACGCGCGGCTTTTTCTCCAATGCAGAAAAAGCTCGCCTGCGCAGCGTAACGATCCAGCATATCCAATAGCGGCGGCGTGACGACGGAATCGGGGCCGTCGTCGAAAGTCAGGGCGATTTCATTTCTGGCGCTGGCCGCAGCGGGGAGCCGTGTCCAGTTCGGCCCCAGCCAGCGGCTGCGCGGCCACAGTCCGACCAGCGTGAACAGGGCGTGATTGGCAAGCACGGCGCCCAGCGCCCAGCGCCACAGCCCGGGTTCCGCGATGACAGCAATCAAGGCGAGCGGATGCAGCACGAAGGATGCGCGGATCAACA
>JAENXP010000190.1 GCA_016649475.1 Burkholderiales bacterium
ATCCGCCCCGTGCTTGCCGCCGCGCTCGCCGCGCGCCAGCGCTCGTCCTTGCGCGACGCGGTCGAGGGCACCTGGCTCGCGCTCGGCGGCCCGGCCTGCGCAGCATCCGCGACCGAACTGGAAGACGCCGCGACCTATCTGGACCATCTCGAATCGAAAGAGGAAGCCGGCGCAATCGCAGACTTCGAGGCGTTCACGCAGGGCCTGGACAAGCTCTACGCCCTGCCGGACATGGCGGCAGGCGAGGGCGCCGTGCAAATCATGACCATTCACAAGGCCAAGGGCCTGGAGTTCGACCACGTGATCCTGCCCGGGCTGGAGAGGAAACCGCCTGCCGAAGGGAAGAAGCTGTTCCTGTGGATGGAGCGGCCGGCGAATCCGGATGCCTCGAGCCAGCGCGGGGGGCAAACCGATACGAGTCTGCTCCTCGCCCCTATCGAAGAAACCGGGGCCGAGCGCGATTCCATCTACACCTGGATCAAGAAGCTCGCCGCCGAAAAGACCGCCTTTGAGGACGGCCGCCTGCTCTATGTCGCCGCCACGCGCGCCAGGCAGCGCCTGCATCTGTTCGGAGAAACCGGGCTGCTGCTGGACAAGGACGGCGCGCAGACGGCGCGCAAACCCGACGCGCGCAGCCTGCTGGCCAAGCTGTGGCCGGTGGTCTCGGACGAGTACCAGCGAGTCGCCGCGACGGCACCGGCTGCATCCGGGCCGGAGACTGCGGGCGGCGACAGCCTCCCCGACCAATCCCTGCGCCGCCTGGCGTCCACCTGGATCCTGCCCGCGCCGCCGCCCGCGCTGGCATGGAGCGCAGCGCGCGAAACCGCGCGCATCCAGGACGACATCGAATACTCCTGGGTGGGGGAGACTGCGCGCCACGTCGGCAGCGTGGTACACCGCTGGCTGCAAAACATCGCCGAGGATGAATTGCGCGGCTGGAACACGGCGCGCATCGACAGCATGCATCCCGCGTTCAACCAAGAACTCCTTGCCCGCGGCGTCGAGGCATCGCAGCTTGCGGCAGCGACCGGGCGCGTCGCCAGGGCGCTCGCCAGCGCGCTCGCAGATCCGCGCGGACGCTGGTTGCTGGGGCCGCAGCAGGGGGCCAGGAACGAATACCGCCTCACCGCCATGGTGGACGGCGCGCGGCGCAATCTGGTCATCGACCGCAGCTACATCGACGGCGACGGCAAGCGCTGGATCGTGGATTACAAGACCAGCGGCCACGAAGGCGCGAACGTGGACGGTTTTCTCGACCAGGAGCAGGAACGTTACCGGGCGCAGCTCGAACGCTATGCCGCGGTGCTCGCGCAGGGCGAAGCGGCGATGCTGGGGCTTTATTTTCCGCTGCTCACCGGGTGGCGGGAGTGGGGCGCCTGAGTTGCTGCGACTGTCGTGTGATCTGCGGTTTGCATCGTCAAATTAAGGAGCGTCATCGTGTCTGCACCGAAAACCCAGCCAGGCGGCATGCCGGCGGCAAGCTACGTCTATGTCTCCAACGGCGCGGATGGCGACATCGGCTGCTATCGCATGCAGGCCGACGGTACGCTGGAGCCGCACGCACGCGTCAGGGCGAGCGAGTTCGTCGGCCCGCTCGCGGTGAGCCCGGATGCGCGCTTTCTCTATGCCGCGGTGCGCTCGCAGCCGTTTTCCCTGCATGCGTATTCGATAGCCCCGGACAGCGGCGCGCTGACGCCGCTGTCGGTAACGCCGCTGGCGGCAAGCTGCCCCTACATCGCGCTGGACCGGAGCGGACGTTTCCTGTTCGGCGCTTCCTACCATTCGCATCTGATCAGCGTCAACGCCGTCGGCCCCGACGGGCGCGTGGCCGCCGCGCCGCTGCAGCTGATTCCGGTGGGCCGCAATGCGCATTCGATACGCGCTGACCAGAACAACCGCTATGTCTATGTCCCCACGCTGGGCAGCGACCAGATATTCCAGTTCGTTTTCGATGCGAGCTCGGGGCGGCTGTCTTCCAACACTCCCGCGGTGGTGCAAATGCAGCCGGGCACGGGGCCGCGCCACTTCGTCGTCTCGGCCGACAACAGCTTCCTTTATGCGCTGAGCGAGTTGCTCGGCTCGGTCACGAGCTTCGCGCTCGACGGCGACACCGGTCTGCTGAGCGAAATTGCTACCGCGTCGGGGCTGCCGCAAGACGCGGGGCTCGTGCCCGGCGCACCGCGCGTGGCCGTGGGCGCAGCCGACGGCGCGCCGTCGCGCAATCGCGACGGGGACATATGGGCCGCCGACATCCACCTCAGGCCGGACGGCAGGTTCCTGTACACCTCGGAGCGCTCCAGCAGTACCCTCGCTGCGTTCCGCGTGGACGCGGCGACAGGCGAGCTGACTCACCTCGGCAGCACGCCCACCGAGACCCAGCCGCGCGGATTTGCGCTCAGCCCCGAGGGCAAATACCTGGTCGCCTGCGGCGAAAAATCGGACACGATTTCGGTGTATGCCATAGACCAGGTGAGCGGTGCGCTGGCGTTCCTGCGGAAATATCCGGGAGGCAAGGGCGCCAGCTGGATCGAGATCGTCCGCATTTAAGCCTAGCCGAATTGAGTGATTGAACTATTCGAACGCCTGGTTCGGGTACCGATCGCTGACTCCTCCAGGTACCAATCCAGGCGGGAATGCCGTGTCGGACTGCCCCATTTAGCCAAATTGCCTGAGCTTTGCCCGCCGTCAGAATAATGCCAGACTAAAATAGAGGGTTATTATGTATTACTGCAACCGGCGCTATTTGCTATCTTGCGTACAATTTAGTGTCAATATTTCAATGTCGGAGACGATTTTTGCACAGATCACATTTTCTCGACAGGTCCAGCTACCGCTTTCTGACGCTCTCAGATGTGAAGAGTCAAATTCATAACGCCCTCCATAGGGCTGCGAACTCGATGCTGGACCCGACGGGAAAAATCGGTTTCCTGCTCGGCGCGATATTCCTTGTCGAGTTGAGCGTGATGCTGGTGACCGACGCGCTCAAAATCGACATGACGGGTTTGCCTGGGGCGCTGCTGGACGCGGCGACACTCACCATAGTGGTGTCTTTCGTAGTGCTGCGACTGATGCTCAAACCGCTGCAGGAGGCCCTGGAGGGCGAGCACGCAAAGGCTCAGGTGATCCTCGATGGGGCGTCCGACGCGATTATCACCATCGATGAGCGCGGCATCATTCAGACGCAGAACCGCGCGGCAAGGCACATGTTCGGCGTTTCCGATGAGGACGCCATCGGACGCAACGTAAGCATGCTCGTTCCCCCTCCCCATCGCGAGCGCTTCGACCAGTACATGGAGAACTACCGCCGGACCGGTGTCGAGAAAATAGTCGGCACGATGCGGCAGTTGGAAGCGATGCGCAAGGATGGCAGCATCTTTCCGATCGAAATGGCGGTAAGCGAGGTCAATACAGGGAGCCAGCGCGTTTTCACCGCTATAATTCGCGACATCACCGAGCGCAGACAGGCCGAGGAAGCGCGTGAGCGACTCATGCGCCAACTGGAGTTGCTGAGTGAGCGGCTTGCGACGGCCCAGGAGGAAGATCGGCGCAAAATCGCGCACGAATTGCACGAGGAACTGGGTCAGGAACTGATGACCCTGAAGCTTTTTATCGAGATACTGGGGCCGGGCAGCAAAGCCAAGCAAGCCAAGGATAGCCGCGATGCGGCGCTGGCGGCGGCGGTCCACGTAACGAAACGGGTCAGCGAACTGGTTCAGGATCTGGCTCCCCCGGAGCTGGAATACTTCGGACTCGATGCGGCGGTGCGCACATACTGCGAGCGGCAAGCTGCAGCGGGCGGCTGGAACCTCCATATCGACTGCCCCAAGCCCGACGCTCGCGCGCCCCGACCCGTGGAAAGGGCCTGCTTCCGCGTGCTGCAGGAAGGCCTGAGCAACGTCCTGCACCATGCGAAGGCAACCGAGGTCTGGGTTTATCTGCACCAGGGCGTCGATGATCTTGAACTCGGGATACGCGACAATGGAATCGGGTTCGATCGCAATGAATTACACGACGAGAAACTGCGCGAGAGCGGGAGCATCGGGATCTTCGGAATGCAGATACGCGCCAAGCAAGTGGCAGGGGCCGTGAATATCAATTCCTCGGCTGGCGGCGGAACCGAAATTACCGCAACTTTCCCGTTGAACCTTGAGTTGGTCGAGCCAGTCTGATTATGCGCCCCTGATCGCCCCTGAACTGACTGGCGCAGGGATTTTCCTTCGATACCGGATCACAGGCGAGTGCTTTGCATGGGCGGTATCCTGCTCATGGCGCGCTCGCTGATGGCGGTAATGGATAGCGAGGGGTTGACGCCGGGGTTGGCCGAGATCATCGAACCGTCGCAGACGTACAGATTGCGATAGCCGAACACGCGGTTGTCGCTGTCTATCACGCCTTCGCTTGCGTCCCGGCCCATGCAGGCGCCGCCGAGGATGTGCGCCGTCGACGGAATGCCGAACAGGGTTTCGCTGACCATGGCCATCGGTTTGCCGCCGACGATGGCGGCGTAGCGCTCCGACAGGTCTCTCGCCTCGGGCATGAAGGCGGTCGGTGCCGGGCCGATGTCGAGCTTCGTCGCCATGCGCAAGCCGCCGCGCACCAGGCGCAGGGTGCTGTCTATGGTCTGCATGAACAGCAGCACCTGGGTGCGCTTGGCCCAGTCGTCGACGAACAGCACCTTCAGGTTCATCACCGGGTGCAGCAGCCAGTCGCCGAGGAGCTTGATCGCGCGCACGAACCCGTTCGGGTGGAACACGCGCGGCCCCATCGCCAGACGCCAGAAACCGGACCCCGCGGCATAGCGCACCGGTTCCAGATGCGAGTTCTCGTCGGTATGCAGGATGGAGCCGATGGCGACGCCGTCGGAAAACACCGACTTGCCATCGGGCACCGTTACCGGAATCAGCGCCTCCGAATTGGTGCGCACGCCGTAACCCAGCCGGTCGGACAGCCGCGGAAGCGAACCCTGTTTCAACTGCAGCATCAACTCCACGGTGCCGAGCACGCCGCCGGAAAATACCGCGCCGCGGCAGCGCACAGTAGCGCCCGCGCCCTTGCGCGTCGCGCTGGGCCGCCAGTCCACGGCATAGCCGTCGGCGCCGTCCGCCGCGCCCAGGGGGCGCACGTCGGTGACCAAGGACTCGGGCTGAATCACCGCGCCGAGCTGCTCCGCCAGGTAGAGGTAGTTCTTGTCCAGCGAATTTTTGGCGTTATGGCGGCAGCCGGTCATGCAGCCACCGCAGAATACGCAGCCGGCGCGCGCCGGCCCCCTGCCGTTGAAAAACGGATCGGGCACGGTCTTCTCGGGCTCGCCGAAGTACACCGACACCTGGGTCGCCTCGAAATGCGGTTCCATGCCGATCTGGCGGCCGAGTTCGCGCAGGGCGATGTCGCCGGTTTCGAGACGCGGATTTGTGGCGGCCCCGAGCATGCGCAGTGCCGTCTGGTAGTAGACACCCAACTCGGTCTCCCAGTCGGCCAGATGCGCCCATGACGGCGATGTAAAGAAACCCTTCTTCGGTATCGGCAGGGTGTTGGCGTACACCAGCGAACCGCCGCCTACGCCTACGCCGGAGAGCACGCCCACGTGGCGGAAAAAAGTCAGCTTGAACAGTCCGAAGCAGCGCAGGGAGGGCAGCCACAGCCAGCGCCGCAGGTCCCAGTTGGATTTGGGGAAGTCGGCCGCGCCCAGGCGCATGCCCTTTTCCAGCACCAGCAC
>JAENXP010000807.1 GCA_016649475.1 Burkholderiales bacterium
CCCATGAATGATCTCGTCGCCGCCGTCGATGTGGGTACGGGCAGCGCGCGGGCAGGACTCCTCGATCGGCACGGAGATCTTCTCGGTCGAGGCGAGCAGCCAATCCGCATGAACCAGCCAAAGCTGAATTTCGCGGAGCATGATTCTGAAGACATCTGGCGTGCCGTGTGTGGCGCCGTGCGAGAGGCACTGGCGCAGGCGGACGCTCAACCGGATATGGTCAAAGGCATCAGCTTCGATGCCACCTGCTCGCTTGTCGTGCGCGACACCGAGGGACGGCAACTCAGTGTTTCAGAGAGCGGCGAAGATCGCTGGGACACCATTGTCTGGTTCGATCATCGCGCCATCGCGGAAGCGGAGGAATGCACCGCCTCGGATCATCGCGTTTTGGACTTTATCGGTGGCGTCATGTCACCGGAGATGGAAATGCCCAAGCTCATGTGGCTCAAGCGGCACATGCCCGGGCAGTGGACGCTCGCCGGGCACTTCTTCGACCTGGCCGACTTTCTGACCTGGAAGGCCTCCGGTTCCCTGCAGCGTTCGCAGTGCACGCTGACCAGCAAATGGACGTATCTCGGCCATGAGAGGCCGGGCTGGCAGATGGATTTTCTTGCGGCCATGGGGCTCGCCGACGTGCTGGAGCGCGGCCGGTTACCGGCCCAGGCAAGCCCGATCGGAAGCGATCTTGGCCCCCTGACTGAGGCCGCGGCCGCGGCGTTGGGCCTGACAGTGGGATGCCGGGTCGGCGTTGGGCTGATCGATGCGCATGCCGGGGTTTTGGGCGTGCTGGGAGGGCGGCTAGCCGAGGGCAGCGCGGAACGCCACATGGGCCTGATCGCGGGCACATCGAGCTGTGTCATGGCATTATCGCCCGACCCAAGGCCGACGCCCGGCGTGTGGGGACCGTATTTCGGCGCCGTGTTGCCCGAACTCTGGTTGAACGAGGCGGGACAGTCCGCCACCGGGGCGCTGCTCGACCATATCATTCGCTGGCACGGTGCCGGTGGCGAGCCGGACGGTGAGAGCCACGGGCGTGTCATTGAACGCGTGCAGGAATTGCGAAGGGCTGAGGGCGCGGACTTTGCCTCGCGCCTCCATGTGTTGCCGGATTTCCATGGCAACCGATCGCCACTGGCCGATCCGCACGCGGTCGGCGTGATCAGCGGCCTGACACTCGATTCCTCCTTCGACAGCCTGTGCCGGCTCTACTGGCGAACCGCTGTCGGCATCACTTTGGGGGTCCGGCACATTCTCGACACGCTGAATCGCAGCGGCTACGCGATCGATACGCTGCATGTGACCGGTGGGCACACCAAGAACCCGCTGCTCATGGAGCTCTATGCCGATGCGACGGGGTGTACGGTCGTCGAGCCGGCCGCCCAGGATGCCGTGTTGCTTGGAACCGGCATGGTGGCAGCGACCGCCGCAGGCCTTCATTCAGATCTTGCGAATGCCGCGATTGCCATGACCAAGGGCGGCCGCGAGCGTCGTCCGGACGCGATTGCGGCAATGAATTACGAACACGATTATCGCGTTTTTCTGGCAATGGTCGATCAGCGCAGCGCCATCGATGCGATCCGTTAGCGGTGCGGCGGCGTTGTCGTCTATGGATGCCCCCGTGATTGCAAGTGGTTTTGATGATTAGAAGCAGGCTGGGTTTGCAG
>JAENXP010000055.1 GCA_016649475.1 Burkholderiales bacterium
CCAAAATGAGGGAATCCCGATGGAAACGGAAGCCACCTTAGCTTTCCCAGGCCCCACATGCGAACCTGAATCAGCGACCGTTTCGGCAATTCCGAAACGGCCGCCAAGATTTCAGGGCCGGCCGCGCGACCCGGAGCGCGGCCAGCCCGCCGGTGGCTCGGCTAGTCGGCCTGCTTGCGCAAGAAGGCCGGGATGTCGTACTTGTCCATCCCGTTCTGCTGCAAAGCCTCTATGGTGGAGCTACGGTTTTTTCGAATCACCGCCGGCATGGAGTCCAGCGTCGCATAGTCGACCCCTGACACTGCCATGTTGTCGGTGCCGTTCTTCACCACCAGCTGCGGCTTGGTCTGACGTATGGCCGCGGGCGCGCCCAACCCGGTCGCAACCACCGTGACCCGCAACTCGTCCCCCATGGCCTCGTCGTAGACGGCGCCCAGAATCACCGTGGCGTCGTCGGCGGCGAAGCTGCGTATCGTCTCCATTACTTCCTTGGTTTCGCGCAGTTTCAGGCCTGACCTTGCAGCGGTGATGTTGACCAGCACGCCGCGCGCGCCAGAGAGATTTACGCCCTCCAGCAGCGGACAGGCCACGGCCTGCTCGGCGGCGATGTGCGCCCGGTCCATGCCCGAAGCCGAGGCCGATCCCATCATGGCCATGCCCTGCTCGTGCATCACCGTCTTCACGTCCTGGAAGTCGACGTTGATCAGGCCGCGGATGTTGATGATTTCGGAGATGCCCGCGACCGCGTTCTTCAACACGTCGTCGGCTGCGCTGAACGCGTCTTCCATCGACACATCTTCGCCCAGCACCTCTTCCAGTTTCTCATTGAGGATCACAATCACCGAATCGACGTTCTGCGCCAGCTCGTCGATCCCGCCCTCGGCCGCCTGCATGCGCTTTACGCCCTCGAAGGTGAACGGTTTGGTGACCACCGCAACGGTCAGTATGCCCATCTGTTTCGCCACTTCTGCCACCAGCGGCGCGGCGCCGGTGCCGGTGCCGCCGCCCATGCCTGCGGTGATGAACACCATGTGAGCCCCCTGCAGCGACTCCTCGATCTCCTCGCGCGCCTCCATCGCGGCCGCGAGCCCGGCCTCGGGCTTGGCCCCCGCACCCAACCCGGATGCGCCGAGCTGAATCTGGTTCTTCGCCTGTCCGTGCGCGAGGGCCTGGGCATCGGTGTTCATGGCGATGAACTCCACGCCCTGCACGGTGTTGCGGATCATGTGATCGACGGCGTTGCCACCAGCCCCGCCCACGCCTATCACCTTGATCACGGTACCGTTGTTCTGTACATCCACGATTTCAAACATAGTGCCTCCTTCCGGGTCTTAGTTAAGAAACAAACTGCGCACTCACTTCCATCTCCAGCGAAGAACCGGGTCCGGGGACCGAAACCGCTGCCGCCCCCGCGACGCCCAAATCTCCAAGCTCTAGAAATTCCTCTGAAACCATTCCTTCATCCTCGACAAGACCTGCCTCAATGAGGCGCCCTGCAGTGCCTGAATTCCGCGTTGGGTCTGCGACTGCCCCTCGATTAGCAGCCCGATCGCCGTGGCATAACGCGGGTGTCTGACCACGTCCGCGAGGCCTCCGGCATAGCGCGGCGTGCCCAGGCGCACCGGCATATGGAAAATCTCCTCGCCCAGCTCGACCATGCCCCGCATCACGCTGGAACCGCCGGTGAGCACCAGTCCGGAAGACAGCAGCTCCTCGTAGCCGGACTCGCGCAGCACCTTCTGAATCAGGGAATACAGCTCTTCCACGCGCGGCTCGATCACCTCGGCCAGAGTCTGGCGCGAAAGCTGCCGCGACCCGCGATCGCCGATGCCCGGTACCTCCACCAGTTGGTCCGGGTCGGCGAGCTGGCGCAGTGCGCAGCCGCTTCTGATCTTGATTTCCTCGGCCTCGGCGGTGGGCGTCCGGAGCGCCATGGCGATGTCGTTGGTGATCTGGTCGCCGGCGATCGGAATCACCGCGGTGTGTCGAATCGCGCCCTCGCGGAAGATGGCGATGTCGGTGGTGCCGCCGCCTATGTCCACCAGGCACACGCCCAGCTCTTTTTCGTCCTCGGTAAGCACGGCGATCGAAGACGCCAGCGGCTGCAGGATCAGGTCGTTTACCTCCAAACCGCAGCGGCGCACGCATTTGACGATGTTCTGCGCCGCCGACACCGCGCCGGTGACGATGTGCACTTCGACTTCGAGGCGCACGCCGCTCATGCCCAGGGGCTCGCGCACGCCGTCCTGGCCGTCGACCACAAACTGCTGGGTGAGAATATGCAGGATCTGCTGGTCGGTAGGGATGGGCAGGGCGCGCGCCGTCTCGATTACGCGCTGGACATCCAGCGCCGAAACTTCCTTGTCCTTGATCGCGACCATGCCGCGGGAATTGAAACTCTTGATGTGGCTGCCGGCGATGCCTGTAAACACGCGGGTGATCTTGCAATCGGCCATCAGTTCGGCCTCCTCCAGCGCGCGCTGGATCGCGCTGACCGTGGCTTCGATATTGACCACCACGCCCTTCTTCAGGCCCTTGGATTCATGCCCCCCCATGCCGATGATGTTCAGCCGATTGTCCGGCAACAGCTCCGCGACGATAGCCACCACCTTGGAGGTGCCGATATCGAGGCCGACGACGAGCTTTTTATTTTCCTTGCTCATGCCGCCGCCTCCGTTCCACTGCAGCGACTCATAAACGACTCCTGTCGACGTCCGGCGGCAATCGCGGACGGTCGCATCCCCATATTGGGCTCCTGCTCCCTGCTCATGCCGCCCCCCCTCTGCCGCGCTTGTGTTTCGTGTCCCCGGATTCCGTGGCCGGAAGCGCGATTTCGGGCACGCGCAGCGCAAAACCGCTGGGATAACGCAGGTCGACGTATTCGAGCCTGCGGTTAAGGCTTCCCAGCGTTTGCGGGTAAAAAGCGACGAAGCGCGCGAGCCGCTGCAGCATCGGTTCCCGGAATTGGTCTCGCCCCAGTTCCAGCGTGAGCCCGTTCGACAGCCGCAATTGCCAGGCATAGCGCGGCGACAGCAGCACCTGCCGCGGCTCGAGTTGGAGCGGCGCCAGCGTCTGGCGAAACGCGGCATAGCGGCGCACAACTTCCGTTGCGCTGCCGGCGGGCCCGGCGAATTGCGGCAGGCGCTCGATGCCCGGCAGTTCGCCTTCGAACACCTCGCCGTAGGTATTGATCAGGCGCCGGGCCTGCGCATCGACGCCCCAGCGCGCCAGCGCCACGTGCTCTTCAATCGAAACCAGTATGCGATCGGGCCACAGGCGGCGCACCTCGACTTTGCGCACCCAGGACAACGACTCGAAGGCGCGCCGTACTGCATCGAGATCTACGCTCAGGAAGGTGCCCACGGCGCCCGCGCGCGCCGCGCGCTCCGCCTGTTCCCGTGTAAGGTGGGCCACATCGCCTTGCAGCTCGAGATGGCGCAGCGGCAACAGCGGCGAATGCATCACGGTGTGCACGCCGGCATAGAGCAGGGCGGCAACGGCGAGCGCATACAGCGCGTTGGCGCAACCGTTGAGCATGTCGGGGTTACCCCACATGCGCCAGCTCCAGAATGCGCACTACCAGGTCTTCGAACGACAGGCCGGCATGACGCGCCGCCATCGGCACCAGCGAGTGGTCGGTCATCCCCGGCGAGGTATTCGCTTCGATGAACCAGGGCAGGCCAGCGGCATCGAGCATCAGGTCGACGCGCCCCCAGCCGCGGCAGCCTAGCGTGCCGAAGGCGGCCAGCGCCTGCTGCCGCACTGCCGCCTCCGCACCGGCGGCGAGGCCGCAAGGAATGATGTAACGCGTGTCGCTGGCCAGATACTTGGCCTCGTAGTCGTAGAATTCGCGCGGCGTCTCAAGCCGTATCAGTGGCAGCGCCTCGCTTCCGAGCACTGCGGCGGTGAGTTCGACGCCGTCTACGAACTGCTCCGCGAGCACCACACTGTCGTAGTTTGCCGCCAGCGCGTAAGCCTCCTCCAGGTCGGAGCCGGAGCGAACCTTGCTCATGCCGATGCTCGAACCCTCGTTGGCCGGCTTGACCATGATCGGCAGCGAAAGGCGCGCAGCCACCGCTGCAAAATCGCTCTGCGCGGTAAGTATCTCGTAGCGCGGCGTGGGAATGCCGGCTGCCTGCCACACCAGCTTGGTGCGCCACTTGTCCATCGCGAGCGCGCTCGCCAGCACTCCCGAACCGGTGTAGGGAATGTCGAGCAATTCCAGCGCGCCCTGTATGGTTCCGTCCTCGCCGTAGCGGCCGTGCAGGGCAATGAACACGCGTTCGAATTTCTCCGCGATCAGCGCTGCCAGATCCCGTTGCTGCGGATCGAAGCCATGCGCATCGACACCGCGACTGCGCAAGGCGTTCAGCACCATGGTGCCGCTTTTGAGCGACACGTCGCGCTCGGCCGAGCGGCCGCCGAGGAGCACGGCGACTTTGCCGAAATCGCTCATGCCGGCCCCCTCTCGCCGATGATGCGCACTTCGGCCGTGAGCTCGACGCCGCGCTGCGCCAATACCGTGGCGCGCACATGCTCGATCAGGCGTTCGATGTCGGCGGCGCTGCCCCTGCCCTGCTCATTTACGATGAAGTTGGCGTGTTTTTCCGAAACGCGTGCGCCGCCGATGGCGTGACCCTTCAGGCCGCAGGCCTCGATCAGGCGCGCGGCGTGATCCCCCGGCGGATTGCGGAATACCGAACCGGCGTTGGGCAGTGCGAGCGGCTGGGTCTTGATGCGCTGTTGCAGCAGTTCCCTGATGCGGGTAAGCGCAGCGGCGCTGTCGCCGCGCTGGAAGCGGAACCAGGCGGCGGCAAACCATTCGCCCGAGCCGAGCTCGCCCCGCCTGAGCGCGACGTGGCGGTAGCCGATGTCGAAATCCGCGGGTTCGCGTTCACGCAATTCGCCGCCGCGGCTGAGCATGAGGGCTCGCTCCACGCGGTCCCAGGTCTCGCTGCCATAACAGCCTGCGTTCATTGCCAGCGCGCCGCCTACGGTTCCGGGGATGCCGGCGAGGAATTCGGCCCCGGCGTAGCCATGGGTCGCTGCGTAGCGCGCCACTTTGGGGCTGGCCGCGCCCGCCTCCGCATAGACGAGTTCGCCGTCCATGCGCATGGCTGCGCGACTGCAGTGCATCAGCATGACCGTGCCGCGTATGCCGCCGTCGCGCACCAGCAGATTGCTGCCTAGACCGATGAAATACACGGGCTCGGCCTGCGGCAGGCTGCGCAGAAACTGCGCCGCGTCCTCCAGGTCGGCCGGAACGTAGGCGCGATCCGCGCTCCCGCCGGTGCGCCAGCTGAGGTGTTTGCGCATCGGCTCGTCTGCCAGCAGCCTGCCGCGCAGCGCCGGGTTGGAGAGATGAATTTGCTCAGCCATGTGCATCTCTCACTCCGCAGCCTTGACCGGCAGAGCCGGGGCTAGCGCCGCCGGCACGCCGCCGATGGAGCCCGCACCCATGGTCACCACCACATCGCCGTCCTGCGCCACCGCGCGGATGGCGGCGGCCATGTCGCCGATGTTCTCGACGAACACGGGCTCCACGCGGCCGGCGACGCGCACCGCGCGCACCAGCGTTCTGCCGTCCGCGGCCACGATGGGCGCCTCGCCGGCGGAATAGACTTCGGCCAGAAGCAGCGCGTCCGCGCCCGAGAGCACCTTGACGAAATCCTCGAACAGGTCGCGCGTGCGCGTATAGCGATGCGGCTGGAACGCGAGCACGATACGGCGTCCCGGAAAAGCGCCGCGCGCGGCATCCAGCGTCGCCTGCATCTCCACCGGATGGTGGCCGTAATCGTCGATCAGGGTATAGCTGCCGCCGTCTTTGGCGGGAATCGCGTCGTAACTCTGGAAGCGCCGCGCGACGCCATGAAACTCAGCCAGCGCCTTGACGATGGCCGCGTCCTCCAGACCCAGCTCGGTGGCGACCGCGATCGCAGCGAGCGCGTTCAGCACGTTATGCCTGCCCGGCAGGTTGAGCGTCACGTCGAGCACCCCCGCCCTGCCTTCGCGCACCGCATGAAAGCGCATCCTGCCGCCGCTGTGGCTGACCTTCTCCGCGCGCACCATCGCGTCCGCCTCGAAACCGTAACTGAGGACAGGCTTGGACACGAACGGCTGAATCTCGCGCACATGCTTGTCGTCGGTGCACAGCACCGCCGCGCCGTAGAAAGGCAGGTTCTGCAGGAAGGAAACGAAGGCCTGCTTCAAGCGCGCGAAGTCGTGCTGATAGGTCTCCATGTGGTCGGCATCGATATTGGTGACCACCGCGATCACCGGCTGCAAATGCAGGAACGAGGCGTCCGACTCGTCGGCTTCGACCACGATGAATTCGCCCGCGCCCAGGCGCGCATTGGTGGCGGCGCTGGTGAGCCGGCCGCCGATGACGAAGGTGGGATCGAGCCCGGCCCCGGCGAGCACGCTCGCCACCAGGCTGGTCGTGGTGGTCTTGCCGTGGGTACCTGCGATCGCGATGCCCTGCTTCAGCCGCATCAGTTCGGCCAGCATCAGCGCGCGCGGCACCACCGGGATGCGCCTTGCGCGCGCCGCCATCACTTCCGGATTGTTGTTGCCCACGGCGGTGGACACCACCACCACATCGGCCTCGGCCACATGCTCGGCCGCGTGCCCCAGACTCAGGGTGGCGCCCAGCCCGCCCAGTCGCACTGTCGCGGCATTGGCGGCCAGGTCGGAGCCGGTGACCTGATAGCCGAGGTTGAGCAGCACCTCGGCTATGCCGCTCATCCCGCTGCCTCCTATGCCGACGAAGTGGATACGTTTGACTTTGTGTTTCATTGCGCCAGCTCCATGCAGGCGCGCGCCACCGCCTCGGTCGCGTCCGGCTTGCCCAGTGCGCGCGCTTTCTCCGCCATTTCGAGCAAGCGCTCGCGCGTGAGCCCGCGCAGCAAATCGGCGAGCCGCTGCGCGGACAATTCGGATTGCGGCAGCAGAATGGCCGCACCGCGCGCTGACAGGAATTCTGCGTTGGTGGTCTGGTGATCGTCCACCGCATGCGGAAAAGGCACGAGTATGCTGGCCACGCCGGCGCAGGCAAGTTCAGCGACACTGAGCGCGCCGGCGCGGCAAATGACGACATCCGCTAAGCCATAGCGCCTGGCCATGTCATCGATGAAAGCAAAGATCTCGGCGCGCACGCCGGCCGCGGCATAAGCCTGCTTCAGAGCGTCCAGATGCCTTGCCCCCGATTGATGCGTTACCTCGGGCCGCGCCTCCTCGGGCAGCAGCGCCAGCGCCCGCGGTACGGTTTCGTTCAGCGCCTGCGCCCCGAGACTGCCGCCCAGCACCAGTAAGCTGAGCCTGCCGCTGCGCTGGCCAAAGCGCGCGCGCGGCGGCGCCAGTGCGATGATTTCCCTGCGCACCGGATTGCCGCTCAGCTGCGCGCCGGGCAGCGCATCCGGAAACGCCTGCAGCACCCGGTCGGCCACGCGCGCGAGCACCTTGTTGGCCAGGCCCGCGACCGAGTTCTGCTCGTGTATCGCGAGCGGTCGCCAGAGCAGGGATGCCATCATGCCGCCGGGAAAACTGATGTAACCGCCCATGCCCAGCACCACATCCGGGCGCCGGGAAAGGATAGCGCGCGCGCTCTGCCAGAAGGCGAGCAGCAGATTCGCCGGCAACACTAGCGCGCGCAGCAGACCCTTTCCGCGCAGCCCGGAGAAGCGCACCCAGGCCATTTCGTAACCGTGCGCGGGGACCAAAGTCGCCTCCATTCCCGTCCGGGCGCCGAGCCACACTACCCGCCAGCCCCGCGCGGACAGCAATTCGGCCACGGCGAGCGCCGGAAACACATGCCCCCCGGTGCCGCCCGCCATGATCATGATCGTGCGTGCCATGCTTTTGCCGTCTCGTTCATGCGGGCTGCCCCCGCATCAGGGCTCTGTTCTCGTAATCAATGCGCAACAGCACGGCCAGCGCCACGCAGTTGGCGAGGATGCCGCTGCCGCCGAAGCTCATCAGTGGCAGGGTCAGACCCTTGGTAGGCAGCACCCCCATGTTCACGCCCATGTTGATCAGCGTCTGCACGCCGAGCCAGACCGCGATACCCTGCGCCACCAGCGCCGCGTAGTAGCGCTCCGATGCCGCCGCCTGGCGACCGATGGCAAACGAACGCAGCACGATCCAGATGAACAGCGCGACGACCGTAATCACGCCAGCCAGGCCCAGTTCCTCGGCGATCACCGCCAGCAGAAAATCGGTATGCGCCTCGGGCAAATAGAAAAGCTTCTCCACGCTCGCCCCAAGGCCGACGCCGAGCCATTCGCCGCGTCCGAAGGCGATCAGGGCATGCGACAGCTGGTAACCGCGGCCGTAGGGGTCCGCCCACGGGTCCATGAAACCGAAGATGCGCTGCATGCGATACGGTGAACTGAGGATGAGTACGAGGAAGCCTCCCAGCGAGAGCACGAACAGGCCGGCGAACCATTTGCCGTTCATGCCGCCGAGGAACAGGATGGCCATCGCGATCGATGCGATCACCACGAAGGCGCCAAAGTCCGGCTCGCGCAGAAGCAGCCACCCGACCACCAGCATCACCGCCAGCATTGGCAGCAGGCCTTTCTTGAAGCTGTGCATCAGCGCCGACTTTCGCGCCGTGTAATCGGCGGCGTAGAGCACGGCGGCGACCTTCATGAATTCGGAAGGCTGCAGATTGGCCACGCCGAGCGAAAGCCAGCGCTTCGCGCCGTTCACCTCGCGCCCCACACCCGGAATGAGCACCAGCACCAGGGCCACGATGCCGCACAGAAACAGCCATGGCGACAGGCTTTGCCAGACCCGCACCGGCACCTGGAACACCAGCAGCGCGACGATCAGTCCCACGCCGAGGAACAGCGCCTGCCGCACCAGAAAATAGGTCGGCTGGTTGCCGGTGTAGCGGCTCGCCTCGGCTGTCGCGATCGAAGCCGAATACACCATGACTATGCCCAGGACCAACAGGATCAGCACGGTCCAGACCAGCGCCTGGTCGAATTCCGCCGGCGAAGTGCGTGCGGCCTTAATGTAATTCAGCATGGCCGATGTTTCTTACACATGTGGCGAATACTTCGCCGCGGTGCGGGTA
>JAENXP010000262.1 GCA_016649475.1 Burkholderiales bacterium
CATGCGTTCATCATCGGCAGCGGTCCGATGGCGATCACGAGATCGGGCTTGTCACGCTCGAGCACCTCTTTCAGCGCCGAAGTAACGAAGCCCGGCGTGCCGTAGCTGCCGTCGTCGGTGCAGACAATGAGGTCGTCGCAGTACGCGTTGAAGCGGTCTTCCCAGAACACCAGACTTTCGTTGCGAAATCCGATGATGCCCGTGGTGCGGTTGCCGGCGTTCTTGAACGCGCGCAGTTGCGGATACACAGGCGCCACGCCGAGACCGCCGCCGACCAGTACCACATGCCCGACCTTGCTCACGTGCTGCGGAAGACCCAGCGGTCCGACGAAATCGGCGAAGCTGTCGCCTTCCTTGTATTGATCGCGCATCTCCAGAGTCGTCTTGCCGAGCGACTGGATTACCATGGTGATGGTGCCCTTGTCGCGGTCGAAATCGGCGACGGTCAGCGGAATGCGCTCGCTGCCTTCGTGCATGCGCACCATCACGAAATGTCCGGGCTCTGCAGAGTTCGCCACGTCGGGAACTTCTACTTCCCACAGGAAAGTCGTGTCAGAAAATACTTCGCGGCGAACGATCGTGTACATAGAATAGCCTCGTGGCCCCGTTCAAAGAGATGGTCGGGCGAAGGATAGTCGCCATGCGGTTGAAAAGCGTAGCGGCGCCAATCAAACGCCGCGATCCGCCGCAACTAAACTGCGGTCGTAACAGCCCGGTTTGCAGTTACCGCGATCCGACAGCGGCAACGCTGCGCCCTCCTGCGACAACACGCACAGCATAGTACGCGCAGCGCTCTATGCATTGACGTAGATCAAACCAGCGCCCGCGGTGCTCGCGCGGCGCGGTGACGCGCTTCCGAGCCGGCCGGAATCTAGTAGCGCGGATCGAACATTTGCGCGCGCACGTCGGCCAGAACGTCGCTCGGCCTTGGCTTGCCGGCGAGTCCGTTCTTGTACGCGGTTTCGGCAACGGCGGCGGCAATGTGCGCCGAGACCTCACGGATTCGCGGCAGCGCAGGGTAGAGGCTGCCTTGCGCGAGATCGGATTCGGTGACCAGCTGCGCCAGCGTTTGCGCCGCATCCATGAACATCTCATCCGTTATCCGGCGCGCGCGGCTGGCAATTGCGCCGAGGCCGACGCCAGGAAAAATGTAGGAGTTGTTGCCCTGGCGCGGCACGTAGGTTTTGCCCTCGTACTTGACCGGGTCGAACGGGCTGCCGCAGGCGAATAGCGCCCGCCCCTTGGTCCAGCGGTAGGCTTCCTCCGCGTTGCACTCGGCTTGCGAAGTGGGGTTGGAGAGAGCGAACACGATCGGCCGCTCATTGATGCGTGCCATTTCCTCCAGCACCGCCTGAGTGAATGTGCCTCCCACGGCGGCGACGCCGATAATGGCGGTCGGTTTGAGATCTTTGATGGCAGTGAGGAAATCACCGACCGGCGCGTGTTCATGCGCGTAGGGCAGCTTGTGCGCGACCAGATCGGTGCGGCTTTTCACCACCAGTCCGCGCGAATCGACGGCCCAGCAGCGCTGGCGCGCGGCCGATTCGGTGAGTCCCTGCGCGACCATGGCGGATACCGCGAGGTCGGCAATGCCGGTGGCAGCTTCGCCCGCGCCGAGGAACAGCAGTTTCTGTTCAGTGAACTTCGCGCCGGTTATGCGCAGCGCCGAAAAAATGCCTGCAAGAGCGACTGCGGCGGTTCCCTGAATGTCGTCATTGAAGGTGCAGACGCGGTCGCGGTATTTCTTCAGCAGGCGGAATGCGTTGTGGTTGGCGAAATCCTCGAATTGAATCACCACGCCCGGGAATACCTCCGATGCGGCGGTAATGAATTCTTCCAGCAATTCGTCGTAGCCCGCGCCGGTTACGCGGCGCTGGCGCAGCCCGACATAAAACGGATCCTCGAGCATCGCCCCGTTATTGCAGCCGACATCGAGTGTGACCGGAAGGCACAGCTGCGGGTGCACGCCGGCACAAGCGGTGTAGAGCGACAGCTTGCCTACGGGAATTCCCATGCCGTTGGCGCCCAGATCGCCCAGACCCAGGATGCGCTCGCCGTCAGTGACGACGATGATGCCGGCCTGGTAGGGCCAGTTGCGCAGCAGTTGGGCAATGCGCCCGCGGTCGTTGGCGCCGATGAACAATCCGCGCGGCCGCTGGAAGATGTGGCCGAATTTCTGGCACGCCAGCCCGACGGTCGGCGTGTACACCAGGGGCTGCATCTCGTCGATGTTGTCGCACAGCACGCGGAAAAACAGCGATTCGTTGCGATCGTGCAGGGCGTTGAGCGCGACGAATTTTTCCAGCGGGTCGGTAAGCAGGCGCAGGCGCGACAGCACCCGCACCGCCTGCTCTTCCTGGGAGTGCACATGGGGCGGGAGAAATCCGCGCAGGTTGTATTTGTCGCGCTCGGCTTCGGTAAAGCCGGTGCCCCGGTTGAGTGCCGGGTCGCGCAGCAGCGCAAGACCGGAGGGCATCGATCGTTTTCCGTTGGAATTGGGCTTTTCGTACATGATAGGCAGCTCCTGCTTTTTGATATTGGATTCTTGCTCCCGACCCGGCTATCTGCCGCGGCAATTTGCCAGCCTGTTAGGGTCGGTGATCGAGCAAGCGGCGCGCGACGGCACCCTAACTTGCCATGCTGTGCGAACTTTTAGCTTCGCGTTTGATTTGGATCAACAAAGCAAAAGGTCGTGAACGTTAGTTTAGCGGGGGCCGAAGTTGGCCAGGTGGTTTCAGCCGCGATTGCGCAGCGATATATGCGACGGCGCTCATGGTCGTGTTCGGCGCGCAAGGTTCGTGCGAATCGGCCGGCAAAATTGATCGAACCGGCGATCGAGTTCAGCTTCAGGGCAAGGCGCTGACCGGGGATTCGAGTTAGAATCTCATTAGTTTCACCGATGGGGAGATAAGCAGTGGAAGTTTTCAAGGCGGATGTGGCGATTGTGGGCGCGGGTGGTGGTGGTTTGCGAGCGGCGATTGCGGTCGCGGAAGCAGACCCGGCGCTGAAAATCGCGCTGATTTCGAAAGTGCTCCCCATGCGCAGCCACACCGTGGCCGCTGAAGGCGGGGCTGCCGCGGTGACGCGGCCCGAAGACAGTCTGGACCATCATTTCAACGATACCGTTGGCGGCGGCGACTGGTTGTGCGAACAGGATGTGGTCGAATATTTTGTTGCCCACGCGCATGAAGAGATGGTGCAGATGGAGCACTGGGGCTGCCCGTGGAGCCGCAAGGATGACGGTCACGTGAACACGCGTGCGTTCGGAGGAATGAAGATCGAGCGTACCTGGTTTGCCGCGGACAAGACCGGCTTTCACATGCTGCACACCCTGTTCCAGACTTCCATCAAGTACCCGTCGATCAAACGATTTGACGAATATTTCTGCTGCGATCTGATGGTCGAAGATGGCCGCTGCCAGGGCGTGCTGGCGATTGAGATCGCCACCGGCGAGTTCACCCTGATTCAGGCGAAAGCCGTGATCATCGCCACCGGTGGCGCGGGGCGCGTGTTCCGCGAAAACACCAACGGCGGCATCGTCACCGGCGATGGCATGGCGCTCGCCTACCGTCACGGGGTGCCGCTGCGCGACATGGAATTCGTGCAGTATCACCCGACCTGCATGCCGCGCACCGGGCTTCTGTTTACGGAGGCCTGCCGGGGCGAAGGCGGATTGCTGCTCAACAAGGACGGTTATCGCTATTTGCAGGATTATGGTCTTGGGCCACCCGAGGACAAGCCGCGCAACAAGTTCATGGAGCTGGGTCCGCGCGACCGGCTCAGCCAGGCGTTCTGGCACGAACAACAGAAGGGCAGGACGATCCAGGGCCCGTTTGGCTCGGTGGTGAATCTGGACCTGCGCCACCTGGGTGAAGCCTATCTGCGCGAACGCCTGCCGCAGATTTACGAACTGGCGGAAGAGTTCATGGGCATCGATCCGGCGCATACGCCGGTTCCGGTCGTTCCCGGGGTGCACTACACCATGGGTGGAATTCTCGCCGACGGCAAGACGGCTTCGTCGCTGCCGGGTCTGTATTCAGTCGGCGAATGCTCCAGCGTCGGCATTCACGGCGCCAACCGGCTGGGCTCGAATTCCCTGACCGAACTGATCGTTTTCGGCAAGGTGGCGGGGCTCGAAGCGGTCAAGTTTGCGAAGTCGGTGTCGATCAGCAATCCGGGCGCGATCCAGAAGCAGGCGGATGCCGCGCAGGCGCGCGCACTGGGCCTGGTCAACAAATCCGATGGCACGGAGCGCATGGCGGTGCTGCGCACCGAAATGGCCCAGAGTATGGAGGATGGCTGCGGTATCTACCGTCTGGGCACGACCATGCAAGCCACCTGCGACAAGATCGACGAACTACGCCAGCGCTACAAGAACCTGAAGCTTGAGGACAAGTCGAAGGTATACAACACCGAATGGCTGCTCGGCATCGAACTGGGCTTTTTGCTCGAGGTGGCGCAGTCCATGGTGTATTCGGCGATCAGCCGCAAGGAATCGCGCGGCTCGCACCAGCGACTCGACGGGTTCGAGGAACGCGACGACGCAAAGTACCTCAAGCACTCCCTGGCTTATTTCGACGGCGACAATGCGCCGCGCATCGAATACGGAGACGTAAAAATCACAAAATCACAGCCCGGCACGCGCGCTTACGGGGCGGCCGGCGTGCAGGCCGATGAAGAACGCAAGGAGAAGGGAGCAGCCAATGGCTGATACCGAGAAAATCATCGAGATTCAAGTTCTGCGCTACCGCCCGGAGCAGGACAAAGAGCCCGTGCTGCAGAGCTTCAAGGTTCCGTTCACCGACGATATGTCCGTGCTGCAGGGGCTGCAGTACA
>JAENXP010000432.1 GCA_016649475.1 Burkholderiales bacterium
AGCCAGGAGAGGAAATCGGATTTTTCGTCCTCGAACTTCAGCTGCGCCGCGTCGGCCGCGCCGGCGCGCTCCATCGGACGCTCGCGCGGGTCCTGCAATGACAGCGCGGCGGCAATGATTAGTACCTCGGCCAGACTGTTCTCCGTCCTGGCAGCCAGGATCATGCGCGCTATGCAGGGGTCCAGCGGCAGCCGCGCGAGCTGGCGCCCGGTCTCGGTCAACTCGTTCGCGTCGTCCACCGCGCCGAGTTCGGTGAGCAGGCCGTATCCGTCGCTGACCGCTTTGGGCAGCGGCGGGTCGAGAAACGGAAAATTCTCCACCTCGCCCAGGTGCAGCGATTTCATGCGCAGGATCACACCTGCGAGCGAGGAGCGCAGGAGTTCGGGCTCGGTGTAGGCCGGGCGCGCCTTGAACCCGTCCTCGTCGTACAGGCGTATGCACACCCCGCTCGCCACGCGGCCGCAGCGCCCGGCGCGCTGGTTGGCGCTCGCCTGGGAGATTTTCTCCACCTGCAGCTGCTCGACCTTGCTGCGATAACTGTAGCGCTTGATGCGCGCCTCGCCCGGGTCGACGACGTAGCGGATGCCCGGCACGGTGAGCGAAGTCTCGGCGACGTTGGTGGCGAGCACGATGCGCCTGCCCGCGTGCGACTTGAACACCCGCTCCTGCTCCGCTGCCGACAGCCGCGCGTACAGCGGCAGGATCTCCGTGTGCGGCGGATGGTGCTTCCTCAGCGCCTCGGCCGCCTCGCGGATCTCGCGCTCGCCCGGCAGGAACACCAGCACATCGCCCGGACCGCAGCGCGCAGCCTCGTCCACCGCATCGACGATGGCATCGGCCAGATCCGGCGCGTCATTCGTTCCCGCGCGCGGCGCCACGGTGCCGGGGCGCGGCGCCCCGGCGCCTGCCGGCTTCGCCACCGCGAGCGGCCGGTAGCGCATCTCCACCGGATACAACCTCCCGGACACCTCGATCACGGGCGCCCCGCCGAAATGCCTGGAGAAGCGCTCTGCGTCTATGGTTGCGGAGGTGACGACGAGCTTGAGATCGGGCCGGCGCGGCAGCAGCTGCCGGATGTAGCCGAGCAGGAAATCGATATTCAGGCTGCGCTCGTGCGCCTCGTCGATGATGATCGCGTCGTACTGGCGCAGTTCGCGGTCGCTCTGCGTCTCGGCGAGCAATATGCCGTCGGTCATGAGCTTGACGTACGAGCGCGGGCTGGTCTTGTCGTTGAAACGGATCTTGTAGCCGACTACGCTGCCGAGTTCGGTCTTGAGTTCCTGCGCGATACGCGCCGCGGTGGCGCGCGCGGCAATGCGCCGCGGCTGGGTATGGCCGATGAGGCCGTGCACGCCGCGCCCGAGTTCGAGCAGGATCTTGGGCAACTGCGTCGTTTTGCCCGATCCGGTCTCGCCGCAGACGATGACCACCTGGTGTTCGCCGATCGCGCGCGCGATATCAGCGCGCCGGGCGCTGACCGGCAGCTCTTCCGGGTACTCGATTTTCGGCAGCGCAGCGCGGCGCTGCTCGAGTTCGGCGGCGGAGTATCGGCGTTGCTGCGGATTCCTGCGCCTGCTGTTGATTTGCTCCGGCTTCACCCCGCGCATTCTACCTGCTCTGGAGATGCCGCCCGAGCAGGAATGCCCGCAGTTCGATGCCAAAGGCGTCTGTCGCGGCTGTCACTCGATGAATTCAAACTGAGCGGCAGCTTGTATGGCTCTTCTCGGCGCCTTCTGAGAAACTGGGAGACGCCGGGGTGGAGGGGCTCGCAGCTGCATTATGAAAGCGCGAATCCTCACTCCCTACCCTGAGCGAACATGGAGCGGCCCGAAAAGCGGGCGCCGATTCTGTTTTCTGGTGGAGGCTCGAAGAACTGTTGATTATTCACGAAGCCGGCCCCCGCTCGCAGCCAAGGTCAATCCCAGCGCCGGATACTTCCCGTGCAATCGGGTCTTTCAGCAACAGTCCGATTTGGCGACTGCGCGCGACGATCGCTCCACTGGAATCCCACAACGCTCCAGTTTCTATCATGCGACCGTTGTGAAGGTCGTCGCACTCGAATCGCGCTCGCAGCCAGCCAGGTTTCGGCGCTCGCCGAATGTGGATGGTCAGCTCGATCGTCGGTACCCATCCGGTGTTTCCAACGAGCGCCGTGAGCGACGGCGGAAACATATCCACAAAGCATGGCAACGACAACGTCGTTGGGTCAGCGCCATCGGAGAATCGGATCCAACCCTCGATTACCGCGCGTTCCCCGGCTTCAACGCAATCGGGATGGAGGACGCAATCGACGCGAGACAGCAATGGCAACTCGACGCCTTGATTCAGTTTGCCGCGTGGAATGCAATCCTCGACTGCCGGTAACTCAGGTGGCTTTGGCCCCATCTCGGGACCGATGCCAACCTCTGCTTCGACGTCACCAAATGCGGCGATTACGACCAGCCGCTCCCTGCCGTCCTGGGACAGGGTGCCGCGCGCCGTGGCCATCGTCCGGCCCGATCGAATCAATGTGGCTTCGATGCGGCCGACGCCGCCACCTTGAACGGGACGAAGATAGTGCGTCGTCACCGAAATCGGATCCGGTTGACCGGTCAGCTCCCGCAGGGCCCGAAGCACGGGGGCCATCGCGTACCCGCCGTTGCTGTTGGTTCCAATATTCCAGTTGGCGGAAAGCCGGGTTTCCCAAACGCCCTCGTCAACGCGGGTAATCGATGTTTCTGCGTCAAACAGTACCACCGGGTAACCTCTCTGAAAAATCCAATTGCCGTCGCAATTGCCGGGTACAAATAGTATATGAAGTCGACTCTGGCGATTGCGCGGACTTATCTCAGGAAGCGCTGATTGCGGAGCCGGAAGTGCCGGTAACGTTTGAGAGGCCTGACGACAACCGGGCGGCCTCGGGCCGGATGTTTGAAAAGGTAAAGCGGGAAAGGCGACAGGTCCATTTTCCCACACCGGCGTTACACGACCCTGAGCCGTCACCGGCGAATATTGTGAGCGGCCATTCGTCGTGCGCAATTCACATTTGTGCCTGCAAGTCAGGTTCGCAGCGTATTGCGTTCAGCACCGACCGTGATGTGGAACAAAACAATGTTTATAGCAATGGTTATCAGTTATAGTTTGTCTAGGTAGTCCCCGAACGCCAGGATCTTGATGCCGACGCCGGCGTTTTGCAGGACTCGACGCACGGCCACGTTGCTGTGTCGACTTGTATTAGCAAGGACACCTGAATTATGCCTGCCAATAGTGGTACCGAACCCGTCTATCGATGGGTGATATTGTCGGCGTCCGCTGCAATGCTGGCTATTGCGATGGGCGTTATGGTCAATGGCCTTTCGGTCTTTGTTATTCCTCTGAGTACGGAGTTTGGTTGGCAACGCGGATCCATCTCGTTAATCAACGTAGCGGGATTGATCGGACTGGCGGTGGGCG
>JAENXP010000603.1 GCA_016649475.1 Burkholderiales bacterium
CAATCCCAACAACATATCCATCGTCACCGGCGTGCCTCCCAGCGTCCACGGCATCTGCGGCAATTACTTCTACGACCGCGAAACGAACGCCGAAGTGATGATGAACGACCCGAAGTTTCTGCGCGTGGGCACGATATTCAACGCCTTTCAGGACGCGGGCGCGCGCGTCGCGGCGATTACCGCCAAGGACAAGCTGCGCGCCCTGCTGGGCAAGGGGCTCACGCTCGCCCCCGGCGCCGCCTGCGCTTTCTCCGCCGAGAAGGCGGATCGCGCAACGCTTGCGGAAAACGGCATCGAACGCGTGCTGGAACTCGCGGGCAAACCCCTGCCCTCGGTGTACAGCGCCGACTTGAGCGAGTTCGTCTTCGCCGCCGGCGTCGAGTTGATGGCGCGCGACCGGCCCGACATCCTGTACCTTTCCACCACCGATTACGTCCAGCACAAGCACGCCCCCGGCACGGCCGCCGCCAACGATTTCTACCGCATGATGGACGGATATCTTGCCGGGTTCGAGCGCATGGGCTGCACGCTGGCGCTGACCGCCGACCACGGCATGAATGCCAAGCACGATGGCGCCGGCCTGCCCGACGTCATTTACCTGCAGGACGTACTCGACGGCTGGCTGGGCGAGGGAGCAACGCGCGTGATCCTGCCCATTACCGATCCCTATGTGGTGCACCACGGGGCGCTGGGATCCTTCGCCACCGTTTACCTGAGCGAGGGACAGGTGCTGGCGCAACTGCTGTCGCGGCTAGGCGGGTTGCCGGGCGTCGATCTGGCCCTGACGCGGGACGAGGCCTGTGCGCGCTTCGAGCTGCCGCCCGATCGCATGGGCGATATCGTCATCGTGTCCGCGCGCCACAAAGTGCTCGGCACCAGCCGCGCCCGTCACGACCTGTCCGGGCTCACCGAACCCCTGCGCTCGCACGGCGGTGTCTCCGAGCAGCAGGTGCCTTTCCTGATCAACCGCCCGGCAGCGATCGAGGCCGGGCGGCGGCTGCGCAACTTCGACATTTTCGATGTCGCGCTCAACCACCTGCACTGAAAACCCGAATTGACCGCGCGCTTGCGCGGCTGGATGGATCGTTGGTTCAGCTCAGCGACCGGAATTCATGCGGCGCAGCCGGTCGGCCAGCACGCGCATGACATGCAGCGCGAACTCCGGCCGATGGGCCACCAGGTCGCGGAAGCGTTTTTCATCGATGGGTATCAGCAAGCATTGGGTCTTCGCAATCCCTGATGCGCTGCGCGGGCTGGAATCGATCAGCGCCATCTCTCCGAGGATGCCGCCGCTGCGCACCGTCTCCACCGGCTTGCCATCGATCACGATCTGCGCCTCCCCCTCCACTATGACGTACATGAGGTCGCCGGGATCGCCCTTGGCGAAAATGACTTTGCCCGCTGTGGCGGGCACTAGCGACGCATCGCTGGGCAACAGGGCGATCAGGGCGCTGGGCGACAGGTCGATTGCGGGCATGGCGGCTCCAAACGATGGGAATTTCGATCCTGCAATTTACCACTAAATCCGCCGCGACCGGCTCCGCGCCGATGCGTGCGTCCGATGATTGCCCCTCTGTGCCTACTTCGACGCCTTCTCCTGATGTCCGCCGAACTGGAAGCGCATCGCGGAGAGGATCTTGTTCTGGAAATTGGCCTCGCCGCGCGAGCTGAAGCGCTCGTAGAGTGCAGCGGTGAGCACCTGCGCCGGCGTGCCCTGCTCGATCGCGGCCTGGATCGTCCACCGTCCTTCGCCCGAATCGGAGACGCGCCCCGCGAACTTTTTCAGCGACGGGTCCCCGATCAGGGCCGCGGCCGTCAGGTCCAGGAGCCAGGACGAAACCACGCTGCCGCGCCGCCAGACTTCGGCGATGTCGGCGAGGTTCATGTCGTACTGGTAGTGTTCGGGCTGGCGCAGCGGCGTGGTCTCGGCGTCGGCCTCGCGCTTCGCTTTGCCGACGTTCGCGTGCTTGAGGATGTTGAAGCCCTCGGCGTACGCAGCCATGAGTCCGTACTCGATGCCGTTGTGCACCATCTTGACGAAATGGCCGGCGCCGTTCGCGCCGCAATGCAAGTAACCCGATTCCGCGGTGCTCTTGCCCTTGCTGCGTCCTGGTGTGCGCGGGATCTCGCCCCTTCCGGGAGCGAGGCTGCGGAATATCGGATCGAGGCGCTTCACCACCTTGGCTTCGCCGCCGATCATCATGCAGTAGCCCCGCTCCAGACCCCAGACGCCGCCGCTGGTGCCGACGTCGACATAGTGGATGCCCTTGAGAGCCAGTTCCTTGGCGCGCCGGATGTCGTCGACGTAATAGGAGTTGCCGCCGTCGATCAGGATGTCCCCCTTCTCGAGCAATGGAAGCAGGTCGGCGATCGCCTGGTCGACCACGGCCGACGGCCAC
>JAENXP010000357.1 GCA_016649475.1 Burkholderiales bacterium
GCATGCTGCGCGGGGGATTTCCCGGTTATGTCGACTACGCAGCCCTGCCGGTGGCGCTGGCCGAGATTCCCCTGCTGCTGCTGGCAAGCGCGATCATTGCTTCGTGGTACCGCCGGCAAGACCTGTTGCTGGCGCTGGCGCTGCTCCTGATCTCACCCGCTGTCCTGTTCGAGCTGGTGTCTTCGGTCATCGTGGTCGCGTTGGCATTTACCGGAGCGCAAGCATTGCCCGCCGTCCAATGGACGGTCTACCTTGCTTACCTGGCGTGGGCGCTTGCCGTCTTCCTGCGCGCGTTGTGGGTGGCCGGCGGCCGGCGCGGTCTGCAATTCATCCGCGGCGGCGCGCTGCTAGTCCTGTTGTTTCTGTTCCTCGCGAGCTTCATGCCGCGCGACGAACTGTGGAAGCCTTACGAGGATGATTTCGCGGAGCAGCCCTCGATCGTGCAGGAGAACCTGTTTCACGCTCAGGACGGCATGCTCGATACGCGCCTAGCGGCCTTGCAGCCGCAGCGCGCGGGAATAGTGGATCTGTATTTCGTCGGCTTCGCGCCCGACGGCACCCAGGACGTGTTCGGCAAGGAGCTGCGCACGGTGTCGAACCTGATGTCTCAGCGCTTCGATGCGGCCGGACGTACGCTGCTGCTCAGCAACGACCCCCCGACCCTGGGCGAGTTGCCCATCGCCAGCGTCACCAATCTGGGCATTGCGCTGGAGCACATCGGCAGTGTCATGGATGCGGATGAGGATCTGCTGTTCCTGTACATCAGCACCCACGGCTCGCAGGACGGCGAACTGACGGTCGATCTGCCGCCGCTGGAGCTCTACCAGATCAGGCCGGCGGCGCTCGCGCGCATGCTGCAGGCGAGCGGCATCAAGTGGAAGGTGCTGGTCATCTCCGCCTGTTATTCGGGGAGCTTCATCGAGCCGCTCAAGGATGACAACACGCTGATCATCACTGCCACCGATGCATTTAACCAGTCATTCGGCTGCGGCAATGGCGAGAAACTGACCTGGTTCGGCAAAGCCTACTTCGACGATGCGCTGCGTCGCACCCGCTCCTTTACCGAGGCATTCGGTCTCGCGCGCAAGGAAGTGGCGCAGCGCGAGCGCCAGCAGAGATACACCGCGTCCAATCCGCAGATATACGTCGGTGCGGCTATGCGCGAGAAGCTGCGCCGCCTGGAAGCGCAGCGCAAATGACACCGGCGGGCGCGTCAGCCGCGGAATTCCGCTCAGGCGACGCGCTCCCAGAACAGCTCCTGGTGCTGCATCACGCCGGCGTAGATCCGGCGCGGCGGAGCAAGCAACATGCCGCCGTCCTCGAAGCGCACCTTGCGCACTTGTTCGCCGCCGATGCGGCTTGCATCCGACGATGCATCGACGCGGGTCGCGAGGGTGCTGCCGTCGAAGGTGTAGTTGCCGGCGTAGGACATGAACTGCCGCGGCTCGCCGGCCGGCAGTTCGGGGCGGCCGTCGCAGAGGACGCAGTACATGCGCCCGTCGGCCTGGAAGCACACGACCCCGTTGGGAGCCGGTCCATAGGGCGGCGACAGCACTTTGCCGTCATCGTCTACGCCTTTCGTGTGCTTCAGCCTCCAGGTTCCGATGATGCGCTTGTCGATCATGTTTCTGTCTCCGGTGGTGCGGCAGATTTCAGTTTGTCGGGGCAAGTCATGTGCTTCACGCCGTCATGTTTCCAATAAAAGCGAGGGTAAGACCGCACACAAAGGCGATTACGCCAATCCACGCCGTGATTGAAAGCTCGCGGCGGACGGCCCGACTCTGTTGCGCGTGTCCTGCTCGAGCGTAGAGCAGGCCATGATCAGCGCCGCTCGAACGCCAGCTTCACGGCCAAGCCTACGAGAATTGCGCCACTGGAACGATACACCCAGGTGAGTACGCTGGGGCGAGAGCGCAACCATCCTGACATCGCAGCAGCGAAGACGCCGACCGGCCCCTTGACCAGAAAGGTGAGCGCAGCGAACGCGACCCCAAGGGCGAATACCGAGAGAGTCGGCTGTTGCGCTGCAGGAGATACGAACTGCGGCAGGAAGGCGAAATAGAACACCGCTATTTTTGGATTGGAGAGATTGGAGAAGGCGCCATCCAGAAACAGCCTGCGCAACGAACGCTGCCCTGCCGCTTCGAGCGCAAGGTTCCCCTTTTTCGTAAGCAGCAGGCCCAGGCCCAGATAGAACAGGTAAGCCGCACCTGCAAGCTTGAGCGCGAGGAACAGCCACTCCGAGGTGCGCAAGATCGCACCCAGGCCGAGAGTAGCGAGAACCGTGTGGCCCAGGAGGCCGACGCTCACGCCCGCAGCGGTGGCGACCCCGGCGGCCGCACCCTGAGCGATGGACCGAGACATGACCAGAATCATGTCCTGACCCGGTGTGACGATGAGCACCAGCGACGCGACGAAGAACAGCAGCCAGGACGCCTCGATCATGCGACGGTCAGCTGGCAGCCAAGGTTTGGGCCAGGCGGCATGTTGCTGCGTGTTTGCCTGAGCGCAAGGCAGGGCGTCATATCCTCACCCCGGAATCTCGGGCTCGACCAGCGCAGCAAGCTGTGCGAGCGACTCTTGCCAGCCGAGGTAGCACATCTCTAGCGGTCACCCTTTCGCTGCAGTCGCCATTGACGCTGGAAATCCAAATTCAATCGCATTTCCCTTCCGGAACGCCTCGCTTCCTTTTAGGATTGCCTGGTGAATCGCCTCGCGTGCTTGGACAGTCTGCGCCTCTAGAAGCATCGAAGTACGCACGGCACCCTTATAGATAATATTGAGTACGTCTTCGGGCCGTGCGGCACGCCACGTGAGCGGAAGTACCAAAACCTTAGGATCGACGAAGCCGGCTGACATCAAGACCTTCGTACACTCGCCGGGATCCGCAAATCGAAACACTGGAGGCGCAGGTGGCAATGGTACGTCCAGGGTGCCATGCATCTGAACGGCTCCCATGACCAAATTGAAAAACTCGCCCCCTTGATCTGGACTACACCACACCGTGAAGGTGTAGCGACCACCACTCCTTAGTACCCGCCATGCTTCCTTTATCACTCGCTCAGGGTTCGCCATATGGAGCAAACCGAACCCACAGGCCACAGCGTCGCAACTACTATCATCATAGGGTAGTTGTTCAGCATCACCTTCACGGAACGAAACCTTTGGATAGCGACCTTTGGCCTTCGCCACCATAGTCGACGCGAAATCAATTCCTTCACTCAGGGCTCCGCGCTCGGCCGCAACCCCAGCAATATGCCCTGTTCCACATGCCACATCGAGAACGCGTTTACTGTCAATCGCGCCGAAACTGCCAAGAATCGGATCGATAGCCTGATCTGTGATTGTGGCGAACAGCTCGTCATATTCACCTGCTTTAGCAACCCAACCCGCTTGTTCAAGTGCTTGAAACGATTGCTCAGCCATCATTGCTCCTTTCGTCAAGAGCCGACAGAGGTCGCCGGAGTATCTTGCTGCCTAACTTAAAGTCGACCAACGAAAAACGGAGTCTGGATACCCATTCTGCGCTGCCCCCTGTCATCCTTCAAGCCGATCAATTCGCCATGGGTGGCCGGCATATAAAATGCCGGGACAAGTGCCCGGTTCGCGTGGAAAGCACGGTCTGATCACAATCACTGCAGCAAGTATCCGCCAAACCCAAACGCCTGGACCAGGTTCGGGCCCTGCTGCCGCGCAAACGCTACTGCTTTCGAACCGAGCAATGCTATCTCGATTGGATCAAGCGCTTAATCCCGTTTCACGGCAAGCGGCTGTCTCAGAATTATCGAAATGGCCCCCGGGTCAGCGGTGTATGCGGGGAGGTTGTCCAAGGGGACTATCCCCTCAAGGGGGATCGAGACCTTCGGGGCGTCCCCCGAGGGGACTTCCTTCGGGGCGTCCC
>JAENXP010000787.1 GCA_016649475.1 Burkholderiales bacterium
ATCATCGGCGGGATTGAACGCAAGATCCACTTCTTGGCAATCCACCTACCGCACTCCGACGCGATCTTTGTCGTGGCCTATCCGGCGGAGACGACGGAGTCATTCTGTGACGGCCACATCAGGGCATTCGCGTTCTTCGGCGGCGTGCCGCAGTCGGTCCTCTACGACAACACCAAGATCGCTGTTGCCCGCATTCTCGGCGATGGCCGCCGTCAGCGCACGCGGGTGTTTAGTGAACTGCAATCACACTACCTGTTTACGGATCGGTTTGGCCGCCCAGGCAAGGGTAACGACAAAGGCAAGGTTGAGGGGCTGGTTGTTTACGCGCGGCGCAACTTCCTTGTGCCGGTTCCGGTGTTCGACAGTTTTGATGCGTTGAACGCAGATCTGCTGGATCGCTGCCGGAAGCGGCAGGCAGACCAGCTACGCGGTCATGAAGGAACGATCGGGGAACGCCTGGAGCGTGACCTTGCCGTCTTTCAAGTGCCGGTGCCAGCACCATACGATGCCTGTGACAAGCGCCCGGGCCGCGTAAGCTCGCTGTCGCTGGTGCGTTACCGCAATAGTGATTACTCGGTGCCGACATCCTACGGGCACCAAACAGTTCTGATCCGTGGCTACGTCCATGAAGTTGTGATCTCGTGTGGTGCCGAGATCATTGCGCGGCATGCGCGCTCGTATGAACGCGAAGACTTTGTCTTCAATCCGCTGCACTACCTGGCCTTGCTCGAACAAAAAACAAACGCGTTGGATCAGGCAGCCCCGCTCAAGGACTGGGTATTGCCTGAGGCGTTTGCAACGCTACGCCGACTGCTCGAAGCGCGCATGGGCAAGAAGGGCAAGCGAGAGTTTGTGCAGGTGTTGCGTCTGATGGAGACATTCACGCTGGATGATGTCGCGATCGCCGTGCACGACGCTATTGAGCGTGGTGCGGTTGGCTTTGATGCTGTCAAGCATCTCGTCTTGTGCCGCATCGAGCGACGACCGCCGCGTCTCGATATGACGATCTATCCGTATCTGCCCAAGGCCGTGGTCGCGACGACATCAGCGCGGTCATACATGGATCTACTGGCCGGACCGCAAGTCGAGGTGGCTGCATGACCGATGTCACATCGACGGACACACCACAGATCCTGCTGGCGCATCACCTCAAAGCTTTGAAGCTGCCGACGTTCCTGCGGGAGTATGACAAAGTCGCGCAACTATGTGCCGCCGAAGGCGTTGATCATCCGCGTTACCTGATGCGGCTCGCCGAACTGGAGATGATTGATCGTGAGCGGCGCATGGTCGAACGCCGGATCAAGGCGGCCAAGTTCCCAACCGTCAAAAGCCTGGACAGCTTCGACTATCTCGCATTGCCATCACTCAACAAGATGGCGGTGCTGGAGCTGGCACGCTGCGATTACATCGAGCGGCGTGAGAACATCATTGCAGTTGGCAACTCCGGCACCGGCAAGAGCCACATCGCCCTCGGGCTCGGCCTAGCAGCTTGTCAAAAGGGGCTAGCGGTCGGCTTCATCACCGCTGCCGCTTTGGTGCACAGTCTCATCGAGGCACGCGATGAGAAGCGTTTACTCCGCCTGCAACGTCAACTCGCTGGTTACAAGCTGCTGATTATCGACGAACTGGGTTACGTGCCGTTATCGCCATCCGGTGCCGAGCTGCTGTTCGAAGTGTTCTCGCAGCGCTACGAGCGCGGCTCGACGATGGTCACCAGCAACCTGCCATTCGA
>JAENXP010000133.1 GCA_016649475.1 Burkholderiales bacterium
GTAGACCTAGGGTCATGGAAGTATTCTAAAAAAACCTTGCGCGCTGCGCGCGCCAACCGTGTTTTCTGTGCGGATGAAAAGCGTATCCGCACAGAAAACACGGTTATAGCAAACACCAGACACAGCGCGGGGGGGTATACCAGATCGCCGATTACGCGCGGATGCGCTTTTCATCCGCGCCTAATCGGTGATCCGCGCGGACGATCTTTCGTCCGCGCAAAATAAGACGCTCGCAATTACCTTTGCAGCTTGCGTTTGCCGGAGCCGTACTCGCTTTCCTCCCACACCACCCATTTGCCGTCCTGCACCACGTACTTGGTAATCAGCGGCACGATGTTCTGGCCATGATCATCGAAGGTGATCTTGCCCACGATGGAGTCCATGTCCTTGGTCTTGCCGAGCTCTGTGGTGACTTTCTTGCGGTTGGGACCGACCTTCTCGATCGCGTCGATGATCAGGTTGGCGGCGGCATAGGCGAACGGACCATAGGCTTCGGGCGCTTCGTTGTATTTTTGCAGCGAATACTTGCCGGTGAAGAACAGGCCGCCGGGCAATTTCTCCCAGGGCGCGCCCTCGATGAACGACAGCGTGCCTTCGGCGAGATTCTTGCCCAGGCCTTCGATGAACGCGTCAGACTTTATTCCGGAGGTACCCTCGAATACCGCCTTGATGCCCAGTTTCTCCATTTGCGAACGAATGCGTACGCCCAGCGGGGTCAGTCCGCCGAAGTAAATCACATCGGGTTTGAGTTCCTTCGCCTTGGTGAGTTCGGTGGTGAAGTCCTGCTGATCGGCGGTTACGCCGAAGGTGGCGAGAATCTGTCCACCATCTTTTTTCAGGTACTCGCTGAAGTACTGGTTATGACCCTTGCCGTAATCCGTGGTGTCATGGATAACCACCCATTTCTTGTACTTCATGCCGGTCATGAATTTCGCCGCGACGTCGTTCTGATTGATCATGGTGCCGTTGACGCGATGCACCTCGGCATACTTGTTGCCGTAGGTGATGGACGGAAGCACCGCGCCCCAGACGACCACCGGCAGGCCGAACTTGTGATAAGTATCCACCGTCGCTACTGCCGTCACCGAGCAATAGTGCGTCACGCCGGCGATGATCGAGTTATCGGCGGCCGCTTTGGTCGCCACCTGCACCGCTATATTGGGCTTGCACTCGTCGTCGTAGCTGACCAGTTCGTAGCTGTACTTGGCCTTGGGGTCCTGGTTTCTGAGGCGCACGGCCAGATCGGCGGAGTTGCGCCCGCCGATGCCGTTGGCGGATACGCCGCCGGTGAGCGGACCGATGAATACGAGCTTTACCGTCTGCTTGGCGGCGGCTGCGCCGGCGGCGAGCGCCAGGCTCAAACTTACCAAGGAAACAATCGTCCTGCGTTTGAAATTGGTCATATATTGCTCCTGAAGTAGAGAATGAGGATGCCGCTACGCTCATTATATGCCAAGCATGCGCGCACGGGCGCGTCATGGGCCGGCATATAATCCGTACGTGAACAGATCGACTGACTACGTACACAGCACCTGCCCGCACGATTGCCCCAGCACCTGCGCACTGGAATTGGAGCGGATCGATGATTCGCGCATCGGCAAGGTACGCGGCGCCGCGGCCAATTCCTACACCGCCGGCGTGATCTGCGAGAAAGTGTCGCGCTACGCCGAGCGCGTGCATCATCCGGACCGGCTCGGGCAACCGCTGCGGCGCAAGGGCGCGAAGGCGAGCGGCGAGTTCGAGACGATAAGCTGGGATGCTGCGCTGGACGAGGTCGCAGAGGCGTTCATTCGCGCGGCGCAGCGCCACGGCACCGAGGCCGTCTGGCCGCTGTATTACGCCGGCACCATGGGCCTGGTGCAGCGTGACGGCATAGAGCGTCTGCGCCATGTAATGCGCTGGTCGCGCCAGCACTCGACCATCTGCAATACCCTGGTCGACGCGGGCTGGCGCGCCGGCGTCGGCGCCAAGATGGGTCCCGACCCGCGCGAGATGGGCGAATCCGACCTGATCATCGCCTGGGGCACCAACCCGGCGGCAACGCAGGTCAATGTCATGACCCACATCGCGCGCGCCCGGCGCGAGCGCGGCGCGCAGCTGATCGTGGTCGACCCCTACCGCACCGCCACCGCCAAGGTCGCCGACGAACACCTGTGCCTGCGTCCGGGCACCGACGGCGCGCTCGCCTGCGCCATGATGCATATCCTGTTCCGCGACGGCTACGCCGACCGCGCGTACATGCGCAGCCATGCCGACGCGCCGCAGGAACTGGAAGCCCATCTCGCCACGCGCACGCCGCAGTGGGCCGCGGCGATCACCGGCCTGGGCGTCGACGCAATCGAGCGCCTGGCCGAACGCTATGCGCGCACCGAGCGCGCCTTCATCCGCCTTGGCTTCGGACTGTCGCGCAGCCGCAACGGCGCCGCCAACGTGCATGCCGTGTCCTGTATCGCCACCGTCGCCGGCAAATGGAAAGTCAAAGGCGGCGGCACCTTCTACAGCAACGGCGACATCTACAAGGTCGACCGCACGCTGATCAAGGGCCTGGACCGCTGCGACGCGTCCATACGCATCCTCGACCAGTCGCGCGTCGGCCCCATACTCTGCGGCGACAAACGCGACCTCGGCGACGGGCCTCCGGTAAGCGCGATGCTGGTGCAGAACACCAATCCCGTGGTGGTATCGCCGGAAGTGCTGAAAGTGCAGCGAGGCTTCAGGCGCGCCGACCTGTTCGTGTGCGTGCACGAGCAATTCCTGACCGACACCGCAAAACTTGCCGACATCGTGCTGCCAGCCACCACATTTGTCGAACACGACGACCTGTACCAGTCTGGCGGGCACTCGCACCTGCAGCTGGGGGCGAAGATCATCGAACCCTATGCCGAGGCGCGTTCCAACCATGAGGTGATCTGCGCTCTGGCGCAGCGCCTGCGCGCCGAACACCCGGGCTTTTCCATGAGCGCGCGCGAGATGATCGATCACACGCTGAAGGCTTCTGGCTATCCCGGCTTCGACGAATTCAACCGGCTGCACTGGATCGACCTGCAGCCTGATTTTGACAGCGCGCATTTCATCCGCGGCTTTCCCCAGCCCGATGCGCGCTTCCATTTCAGGCCGGACTGGTCGAAGTGCGGCGCCGACTACGCCGGCATGCCGGCTCTGCCCGATCACCATGCAGTCATCGAAGTAGCGGACGCCGAGCACCCGTTTCGCATGGTGGCGGCGCCCGCACGCTCTTTTCTCAACACCACGTTCACCGAAACGCCCGGCTCGCGCAAGCGCGAGCAGCGCCCGAGCGCGCTGATCCATCCGGCGGATTGCGCCCGGCTCGGGATCGCGAGCGGCGATCGCATCGTCATCGGCAACGCTCGCGCCGAGGTGCGTCTGCACGCGAGGAGTTTCGACGGTTTGCAGCCCGGCGTGATCGTGGTCGAAAGCATCTGGCCCAATTCCGATTTCGACGGCGGCGTCGGCGTCAACGCCCTGGTCAGCGCCGAGCCCGGCCCGCCCAACGGCGGCGCCGTATTTCACGACACCGCGGTGTGGGTGCGCAAGGCTTGAATCCGCACCCCGCGTCGGAATTAGCCACCGGCGCCGATTCCGCGCTAGCATGATGCCGATTCCGATGCGCAAAGCCGGGGGGGCGGTCGATGCGGTCGCCGCGCCCCGGCGCGGTTTGTCCGCGCATCGTTCAATTTCGTATGGGCTTTAATTACTGGAGATCACCATCATGAGCGCGGCAGCCGACATCAACATGGCCCTGTTCTGCGATTTCGAAAACGTCGCGCTCGGGGTGCGCGAGTCGAAGTACGACAAGTTCGACATCAACAAAGTGCTCGAGCGCCTCCTGCTCAAGGGCAGCATCGTGGTCAAGAAAGCCTACTGCGACTGGGAACGCTATCGCGAGTTCAAGGCTCCCATGCACGAGGCGGCGTTCGAGCTGATCGAGATTCCGCATGTGCGCCAGTCGGGCAAGAATTCAGCCGACATCCGCATGGTGGTCGACGCCCTGGACCTGTGCTATACCAAGTCGCACGTGGATACCTTCGTCATCATCAGCGGCGACTCCGATTTCTCGCCGCTGGTATCCAAGCTGCGCGAAAACAACAAGACGGTGATAGGCGTGGGCGTAAAGAATTCGACCTCCGATCTGTTGATCGCCAACTGCGACGAGTTCATTTACTACGACGACCTGGCGCGGGAAAAGGCGAAAAAGCAGTCGCGCAAGAAAGCCGCGCCCAAGGCCGGTTCCGGCGCCCAGGCCAAGACGCTGCCGCAGGAGGAAAACGACAAAAAGCAGGAGGCGCTGGACATCGCCATGGAAACCATAGAAGCGCTCATCGCCGAGCGTGGAGAGGAGGAGAAGATCTGGGGATCGATGGTGAAACAGGCGCTGAAGCGGCGTAACCCCGGCTTCAACGAGGCCTTCTACGGTTTTCGCTCCTTCGGCAAACTGCTGGATGAGGCCGAGGCACGCAAACTGATCAAGCTGGACCACGACGAGAAGTCCGGCGGCGTCACCATACGCAGCGTCAATACCGACGACTAGCAACTAGCGACATTCGCCCTGCCCCGCGGCCTGCATTGCCGCCCGCGTTGATTTTGATCAAACCGCAGCCGCCCCGGTGACCTAAGCTGGTAAAGGAGTCGATTCCCCGGAAAAAAGACGGGAACTCGACCGCGCGAGCGCAGGCTCGCCTCGACCGGTGCGAAAGGAGGCAGCATGTTCAAACACATCCTCGTCCCGACCGACGGCTCCAAGCTTTCGGTCAAGGCAGCCAAACAGGCAGTCAAGCTGGCCAAGGCGCTGGGCGCCAGAATCACGGGCTTTCATGTTGCGCCTGATTTCAGTTCGACCTACTACGGAGACGGCTATATCCTGCGCGCACCCGGGGCCAAGGCGCAGGCTGAATTCCTGCAGAAACAGGCGCGCAGGTACCTGGCCGTGATCGAAGTCGAGGCCGAAGTGGAAAAAGTGCCGTGCGAAGTATTCCATGCCATCAGCGACAGTCCGTTTGAAGCCATCGTCGACGCCGCAAAGAAGAAGAAATGCGATCTGATCGTCATGGCCTCGCACGGCCGGCGCGGGCTATCCGCGCTGGTGCTGGGCAGCGAGACACACAAAGTGCTGATCCACAGCAAGATCCCGGTGCTGGTCTGCCGCTAGCCGCGGCAGTGCTTGCGCGCTGCGCGCGCCAACCGTGTTTTCTGTACGGATAGGTTCATCATCCGTGCGCAATCGGTGATCCGCGCGGACGGCTTCCCGGCCGCGCAACGTCAAGACTCTGCAACAAAGGAGACGCCATTCAAGCCGCGGCAGAACGAAATTATTTTCCCTGGAAACTGGGTTTGCGCTTTTCCATGAAGGCGCGCCGGCCTTCGCGGTAATCGTCGCTGTTGAAGCAGGTCTCGATCATGCGCGCAGCCGTTTCCAGGTCACGCACCGCGGAGTCCATTCCGGTCTGACGGATCGCGAACTTGGCCGCAGCCAGGGTGAGCGGTGCATTTTCCGCAATCATTTCGCAATACGCCGCGAACTCGCGGTCCAGATCGGCCACAGGCAGCACGCGGTTGACGAAGCCCATGCCCAGCGCATCGGCTGCATTGAATTTGCGCGCGGAAAAAAATATGTCGGAAGTGTTCGCCGCCCCGATGACCTGCGTAAAGCGCTTGATGCCGGTGTAGTTATAACCCAGCCCGAGCCGGCCCGCGGGCATGCGGAATACCGCGTCATCCGAGGCGATGCGCACGTCGCAGGCGGCGGCGAGCCCCAGCCCGCCCCCCATGCAGATGCCGCGGATCTTGGCCACCACCGGTTTGCTGCAGTGCACCGGCGCTTCATAGGCGTCGACCACCGCCTGGTTGTAAATTGCCTGAGCCTCGGCGCTGCCGCGCGCCTTTTCGAACTGAGAAATGTCGGCTCCGGAAATGAACGCCTTGTCGCCGTCGCCGGTGATTACGACCAGGCGCACTTCGGGATCGGCGTCGAACGCGGCGATCGCTTTGGGCAGCGCCATCCACATGTCGTGCGAAACCGCGTTGAACTTGGTCGGGTTGGAAAAAATTACCCAGCCGACCCCGTTATCCTTGCGTGTAATCAGTTCAGCCATGCTGTTCCTTTAGAGTCTGCAACAAGAACGAGGGGATACGCTCCGAAGGTCTGGATCCCCCCGTGATCACCTGAATCGGTCGGTGGCAAAATGACGTGCTTTAGCGGGCCTCAGACGACGCTGCTATTGCGCAAATTTGCGATTTCCGCGGCGCTATAGCCCGCCTCGGCCAGAATCTCGTCCGTATGCTGGCCGATTTCCGGAGTGGCGCTGGCCATCGTGGCCGGCGTGCGCGACAGGCCCACCGCCTGGTTGACCAGGCGAATCTCGCCCAGAGCCGGATGCTTCACCTCGGCCGCTGCGTGAATATGCTGGACCTGCGGGTCGGCGAACACCTGGTCCATGCTGTAAATCGGCCCGCAGGGGACGCCGGCCGCGTTGAGGATGGAGATCCATTCCTCGCTCGTCTTTGCTCTCAGCGCGGCGTTCAGTTCCGCGTTGAGCGACTTGCGGTTCTTGGCGCGATCGGCGCCGCTCGCGAATTCGGCGCGCTCGAGCAACTCCGCACGCCCGATGGCCGGGCAAAGGCGCTTCCACATGGCGCCTCCCGA
>JAENXP010000816.1 GCA_016649475.1 Burkholderiales bacterium
CCGCTGGCGTTACCTGTCCGTTCGCGCCTGGGGAGAGCACGATGCTATTCTGTCCGTTGGAGTCGACCACGATGATCGCTGTTCCAGTTGCGGACGCATCAGTTTGGACGTGTGATGTATCGACGTTGTTCTTTTGCAGGTTTTGTGTGAGTGCGGGGCCGAAACTGTCGTCCCCGACGCGGCCGACCATTGCGACAGATGCCCCTTGCCGGGCAGCAGCGACAGCTTGATTGGCTCCCTTTCCCCCAGGAATGATTGCCAGGTCTTCGCCGCTGATGGTTTCGCCGGGCGCAGGGAAGCGCGGCGCACGGACAACCAGATCGGCGTTCAGGCTTCCGATGACGATGATGTTAGCCATAGTACTCATTAAAACACAGAAATGATGATTCGGTTTGTGCTAATGATCGTTTTTTAGAAATTTGAGCGCGGTTTCAACCAGAACCGCCGTGCCGAGCGGCAGGGCGCGTTCGTCCAGGTCGAATTTCGGGTGGTGCAGCGGGAAATCTTCGTGACCCACCTTTTGCACGCCCAGTGTGAACATCGCGCCGGGAGCGTTTTCCATGAACGAGCCGAAGTCTTCCGCGCCGAGGGTCTTATGCCCTTTGTGCACGTTCTCTTTGCCGAGCAGATCTTCGGCGGTTTTCCGAATCACATTGGAAACATGCTCGTCGTTGATCATAGGTGGGCCGCCATACTCGAACTCCAGGTCATAATCGCCGCCCAGAGTTCTGGCGATTTCGAAAGCGCGTTGGATCTCCTCCCGGATTTGTGGGTGCACATCCAAGTCAGCGTAGCGCAGCGTGCCGGTGATGCGCACACTTTCAGGGATGACATTCTCTGTAAATCCACCGTTGACCGAGCCGATGCTGACCACTGCCGGGGCGAACGGGTCCAGCCGCCGCGAAACGATGGCATTCAGCGCCAGGATGACATGCGCGGTCAGGTAGAACGTATCAATGGCTTTGTTGGGATGCGCGCCGTGCCCGCCTTTGCCGTAGATGGTGCCGAACCACGAGTCCACGCCACCGGAAACCGGGCCTGCGCTGATGCCGACTGTGCCGACCGGCGTCAGTGGGTCGATGTGTTGGGCGATGACGAAGTCTATGCCTTCCGCTGCGCCGTCCTCGACCATGCGCTGCGCGCCGCTCTTGCCTTCCTCGTCCGCCACTTCTTCGGCGGGCTGGAACAGAAAGCGCACCGTGCCTGGGAATTTTCCTTTGGCGAAAATGGTGGCCGCGGCCAGCGCCATAGCGGTGTGCGAGTCGTGCCCGCAGGCGTGCATTTTGCCGTCGTAGGTAGATTTATATTCGGAGTCATTCATCTCTTGCAAGGGTAAGGCGTCCATATCCGCGCGGATGGCGACCAACGGACTGCTTTCGCCCATATCTGCGACTACGCCGGTCTTTCCGACCCCGCGCCTGACTCGGTATCCCAGCTTTTCCAACTCGTCTGCAACAATCCCAGCGGTGCGGTGAAGTTCGAATCCGATTTCGGGGTGCATGTGGAAGTCGCGTCGCCATTCAATGATCTCTTCAGTTAGTGCATGAGCTTTTTTGAGCATGTTATCTCCTGTTTTTATCCACGAATTTCACGAATAAACACGAAGTATTTTAACGGTTTCTGATGAAAAAGGTGACAGTCAA
>JAENXP010000370.1 GCA_016649475.1 Burkholderiales bacterium
AACAGCGGCGCAGTGAGAAAGAAACGGAAGGGCACCGATATCGGCGGCGCCTGCTCGAACGACAGGGTGGGCTGCATTCAGGCTTTGTGAATGCGAATCTCGTTGCTGCCGTCGGCGCGGCGTTCGCTACGGTAGCGATAGCCGCTGCGCTCTAGAATCGCAGATAGCGGCAGCGGCTCGCAATTGAGCAGCATCACCAGTTCCTCTCCGGGCGCCAGCGAACCGAGCGCGGCGACGGCCAGTTCCAGCGGTTCCGGCGGCTCCATGCCGCGGCCGTCGATCAAGCGCGGTTCAGGCATGCCCCTTTTCCAGCAGAGCGCTCATCTGCGCGCCTATGCGCTCCGCCTCGGAGCCCAGCGCCTGGTCGCACATCGGGTAGAGAATGTTCTCTTCCTTCATGTTGTGCTGCTGCATGAGTATCAGCAGGGTCTCTGCGGCACCGGCGTAGGTGTCAGCGTCGTGCGCGGCGCAGGCAGCTTCGAGCTGCGCCAGCAGGGGGCGCATCTGATCATGCTCGAGACGCATCACCCGCGTCGGGCCGGAACTGTTGCCGGTCGCCGTCTCGAACGCCGGGAACAGCAGGTCCTCCTCGGCTGCGAAATGCGCCTGCATCTGATCGCGCATGCGTTCGAAGGCGGGTGCCGCCGCAGCCCAGTCGCCGCGCTGGACCGCCTCTTCGGCAGCGACGAAAAGATCGTCGCAGTGGCGGTGATGATCGGGAAGTATCTGCGTGGGAAAACTCATGGCGTGTCCTCTGGTTTTGCAATCGGCTCATCTTAGCAGCAGCCTGCGCAGCCAGCCCGCAACTACCCCCAAATTTCCGCCTTTGCGAGCACGTGGTAGGCGGCTTTCTGCTCTATCCGCCACGCCCGCGAACGAGCGCTATTTTGCGGCCTCGTCCGCGCGCTCCGCGCTCTGCTGCGTCAGTTCCGCCGCCTTGCCGATGTTCTGCTTCATCTGTTCCATGGTCTTCTCGCCTTGTTCGATTTCCTGCTTCTTGCCCGCGGCCACGGTGGCGGCGGTGGTAGCGACTTCGACGCCGCAGCCGGCGAGCGCTGCGGCTGCGACAAGAACTATGACTGCTTTCATGGAGAGTCTCCCCGGTAGTCAGGTTCGGCGCCGGCGCGCACCGCGTTCACAGCTTGCGCTCCTTGGCGTTCCAGTGACGCTCGAGGTTGTGCACCAGTTGTTCGCTCAGGTGGCAAAACGCCTGTTCGTAAGCATAGGTCGCCATGTAGGCGCGGAAGGTGTCCAGCGGCTCGGTCTGTATCCGGATCGCCTTGCGGTTGCCGCCGGCGCTGACCATGCCCGAGCCCAGGGCGTTGGCGATGCACGCCTCCACCGCCCGGTCCATGTCCTCGCGCGCATGCACCTCGTTCACCAGTGTGCGCGCCTCGGCATCGTCGACGCGGAAAGTCTTGTCGAACATGATCGCCTGGCGCGCCATGCGCTCGCCCATGAAGCGCGGCAGGCGCAGGTTGGCGCAGCCCGGAATAATGCCCTCCTTGCGCGCCGGCAAATTGAAATAGGCGCCGGATTCCGCAATCACGTAATCCATGACCAGCAGCAGCTGGCAGCCGCCGCCGATGGCGAACCCGTCGACCACGGCGACCCAGGGTTTTTCCAGCGTCTGCTCGGGCTCTTCCGGGCGCAACTCCAGCCTGCCTGCCTGATCCGTCGCGGCCAGGCCGCGGAACATTTTATTCAGCAGTCCCATGTCGCGCGTCAGGTAGAAAAGGTAGCTCTGCTTGCCCTGGTAGATCCGCGTGAGATTGATGCCTGCCGAGAATATGCGCCTGCCTTTGTATTTGGGATGCTCGACCGGCGCTCCGCGCAGCACGCCCATGCGCAGTCCCGGGTGCATCAGGATCAGGTCGCACGCGAGCTCCTGCGGCGTAAGCGTTTCGTCGTCCTCGGCGTTGAGGGTGCGCGGATACTGAAAGTACAGATATCCGGCATCGCCCTTCGCCTCCACGCGCACAGCGCCCAGATCGAGCTTGCCGCAGCGTTCGAATTCCTCCAGGCGAGCGCGCGCTGCAGCGGTGGGCAGGAGCATCGCCGCGCACAGGTGCAGCCCGATTTCCCTGTCGCTCAATAACTGGCCGAAGAACAGGCCCTGATGAATCTCGAGCCCGTCCTTGTCCATCTGCATGCTCAGGCTTTCCGCCGCCAGTTCAGCCTGCGTCGGCAGGATTCCAGGAAGCAGATCGGCGCCTGCCCAGGCCAGTTCATCCAGACGCAAGGCGTGCGTGCGCTCGGCCGTCAGGGTGTCGTATATGGGCTTTCTATAGAGGCGGAAAAAGCGCCAGACGGCGTCCGCGAGCAAGTGCACCACTGCGTGCCCCGCGGCTTTTTCATCGGCATTGCGCTTCGACCGCGCAGGCAGGCGCGCGAGCAACTCGCGGCCGCGGCGGCAGACCTGTCCGAGGCGCCCGGAATCGGCGCGCAGGCTTACGCCACCCGCGGCGGCAGGCTGCGCCTGCGCCGATTCCAGCTCGCGCAGAAACGCTTGCACCGCCGACTCGGCAAGTCCGGCGCATGTCAGCCGGGCGGCACGTTCTCGCAGGGGAATTTCGTCGATCATCTTGGCCTGGTGATATTCGTCACTGTATTTCGTCGATGCGGGGGAATGTCATTTTGGGTCCGGCGAAATTCTTGCGCAAGCGGCTTTTGCAGTCGCATACACGCTTAGCCCGACCGACCGGCCGCCGCGAGTTTACTTGGGCGGCATTCGACCCTGAAAGACACGCGGGTATTTGTCCCTTCGTATTGTAATAAACTCCGGACTATGAAATTCACCACCCTAGTCAATCCGGATCAACTGGAGCAGCATCTGCGTGATCCGCAATGGGTCATATTCGATTGCCGCTTTGCGTTGACACGCACGGAATCCGGGCGCCAGGCATATGCGAAAGCCCACATTCCCGGTGCGCGCTACGCGCATTTGAACGAAGACTTGTCCGCGGCAGTCACGCCGACCAGCGGCCGCCACCCGCTGCCCGATCCGCGCGTGCTCGCAGGCAAACTGGGCCGGTGGGGCGTGGACAAAGACAAGCAGGTCGTCGTCTACGATGACAGTTTCGGCTCCATGGCGGTGCGTCTGTGGTGGCTGCTGCGCTGGCTGGGTCACGATACGGTGGCTCTGCTCGATGGCGGCTTTCCTGCATGGCAAAGACAGGGCCGCGAGCTAAGCACCGAGATTCCCGCAATTCATCCGGCTGAGTTTCACCCGGCACCGGACGACAGCCTCTGGATCGACGGCCGCGGTATGCTGCAGGCTCTGGAGCAAAAGCGCGTGATCATCGATGCCCGCGCGGAAGAGCGCTTTTCCGGTTTTGTCGAGCCCCTGGATAAAGTCGCGGGGCATATTCCCGGAACCCTGAATTCGCCGTTCGAGGACAACCTCGATATGCGCGGGAATTTCCTCGGCGCGGAAGAACTGCGCGCGCTGTACCTGCCATTGCTCGGTACGGCGCCTCCGCGCGAAGTCATTCATATGTGCGGGTCCGGGGTAACGGCTTGCCACAACCTGCTCGCGATGGAAATTGCCGGACTGTCCGGCGGCAGGCTGTATGCGGGATCGTGGAGCGAATGGATTACGGATCCGTCGCGCCCCGTCGTCAAAGGAGGAAGCTGATGAGCGCCGCCGGAACCGTACGCACGCTGCAAAGAGTGATCGAATCGGTCGCCGCCTCCGATGGCGCCGGCGTCAAGCTGCGGCGCAGTCTGGGACAATCGCCGTACGCGCGCCTGGACCCGTTTCTGATGCTGGACGAGTTTTCCTCGTTCGATGCAAACGACTACATCGCCGGCTTTCCC
>JAENXP010000049.1 GCA_016649475.1 Burkholderiales bacterium
AGGAGAAAGCCTGTTTCGCCGTGACCGAACCCAATACCGGCCTCAACACCACCCGGCTCAAGACCCGCGCGGTGCGCGAAGGCGGACGCTATATCCTGTCGGGGCAAAAGGTGTGGATTTCAACCGCCCAGGTCGCCGAGAAAATGCTGATCCTGGCGCGCACCACGCCGATCGAGGAGTGCCGCAAGCCGGCCGAGGGACTGTCGCTGTTCTATACCGATCTCGACCGGCGCTACATCGAAGTGCACGAGATCGACAAGATGGGCCGCGCTGCGGTCGATTCCAACCAGGTGTTCATCGACGGGCTCCCGGTACCGGTGGAAGACCGCCTGGGCGAGGAAGGCAAGGGGTTCGAATGCATACTGCACGGCATGAACCCGGAGCGCATACTCATCGCGTCCGAATCGGTCGGACTCGGGCGCGCGGCGCTCGCGCGTGCGACGCAGTACGCGAAAGAACGCATCGTGTTCGACCGGCCCATAGGCCAGAACCAGGGCATCCAGCATCCGCTCGCGGCGTGCTGGATGGAACTGGAGGCGGCCAACCTGATGGTGTTCAAGGCGGCGAGCCTGTACGACGGCGGCCAGGCCTGCGGCGCCGAAGCCAACGCGGCCAAATACCTGGCGGGCGAAGCCTGCTTCAACACCTGCCAGCAGGCCCTGATGACCCACGGCGGCTTCGGCTACGCCAAGGAATACCACGTCGAGCGCTATTTGCGCGAAAGCCTGGTCGGGCGCATCGCGCCGATTTCACCGCAGCTGATCCTGTGCTTTATCGCCGAGAAGGTTCTCGGTCTGCCCAAATCGTATTGAGGCGGATGCAGGTGAACGCAGTCAGGGGTAGGGCTCTATATGCGGCGTCTCAAATACGGCGCCTTGTCACCAGCGCAATTGCGCGCTGCGCGCGCCAACCGTGTCTTTGGTAGGGATAAACACCATCCCTGCCAAAGACACGGTTATGGTCAACAGCAAGAGCGGCTTGGCGTCGGTTTTATACAAGATCGCCGATGGCCTACGGACAGGGTCATCATCCGTAGGCCATCGGCGATCCGCGCGGACGGTTTTTCGTCCGCGCAACAGCCCAACTCTGCCATAAACGGGGGCGCGACTTGAGTCGCGATTCAAAAATTGAAGGTAGACTCACAACTCGAACAATCACATACGCGCACCGCGCTGACAGTACTCGGCGTTTGCGTGGTGCTGAACATGATAGGCCGCGGCACCGCCGACACCTATGTCGTGTTCCTGCTGCCCCTGGAACACGACCAGGGCTGGACGCGCTCGCAGACGACCAGCGTGTATTCGATTTATCTGCTGGTCACCGGCCTGAGTTCGCCCATCGTCGGCATGCTGTTCGACCGCTGGGGGCCGCGCGCGCTCTATACCTGCGGCATGGCTTCGCTCGCAGGCGCCTATCTGCTCGCGCCGCAGGTGCAATCCCTGTGGCAGTTCTATGCCACGATCGGTGCGATGACCGGCATCGCGTCCGCCTTACTGGGCATGGTGCCTTCGTCCAGTCTTATCAGCCGCTGGTTCCGTGAGCGGCTGGGCACGGCCATTTCGGCGGCCTTCGCCGGCCTGGGCCTGGGTGCGCTGCTCATCGTGCCGGGAGCGCAGTACCTGCTGCAGACTCACGACTGGCGTGAAAGTTACCAGATCATGGGTGTCGTGCTTCTGGCCCTGGTGCCGCTGGTGTTTTTCCTGCCGTGGAAGCGCTACGCCGAAGGCCGCCCGGATTACGTACAGTTAAAAAAGAGCAGCACCGCGCCGGAGCACGACTGGACCGTGCGTGCGGCCTTGCGCACGCGCCCGTTCTGGGGCCTGGTCTGGGTGTTCTTCTTCACCGCCCTGGGCATGTTCACCATCATGGTGCAGACGGTGGCCTATCTGGTGGAGCAGGGTTTTTCCCCGATCGTTGCCGCCACCGCTTTCGGCTTTTCCGCCATGCTGTCGGTCATCGGCGTGATCGGCACCGGCGCCATTGCCGACCGTGTCGGCCCGCGCAACATCGTCAGCCTTACGTTCGTCGGCAGCATCGTCGGCGTGTTCATGCTGCTGCTGATGACCTGGTTCCCGGTGCAGGGCCTGCTGGTCGCCTTCGTCATCGCGTTCGGCCTTTGCCAGGGCGCGCGCGGCCCCATCATTTCGTCGATCAGCACGCGCTTGTTTGCAGGCAGCCATGTGGCCGGCATCTACGGTTTGATCTATGCGACCAACGCCGTCGGCGCCGGGCTGGGCGCCCTCATGGCCGGACTGCTTCACGACCTGACCGGCAGCTACCGTCCCAGTTTCGTGTTTTCGGTGTGCGCGCTGTTCATCGCCGGATTGCCGTTCTGGCGCGTGCCTGAATTGCGCGATTTCGGCATGCGCCGGTCCAAGCCTTAGCAGGCGCGGGCGGGGGCTTTGCGCTAAGATTCGACGCTATCCGCGGAGAGGAGATGACCATGCAAAAATATCAGATGTACATAGATGGCGCCTATGCAGCGCCGGCCTCGGGCAAGTGGTTTGACAGCTACAACCCCTACACCGGCGAGGTTTGGGCGCAGATCGCGCAGGGCGGCGCCGAGGATGCGGACCGCGCCGTGCGCGCGGCGCATCGGGCGCTTACCGAAGGGCCGTGGCCGCAACTCAGCGCCAGCCAGCGCGGTCTGCTGCTGCACAAGCTGGGCGATCTGGTGGCGCGCGACGCGAAAAAACTGGCCGAGACCGAGGTGCGCGACAACGGCAAGCTGATCGCCGAAATGCAGGGCCAGCTCAACTATATCCCGCAGTGGTACTACTATTTCGGCGGCCTCGCCGACAAGATCCAGGGCGCGGTGATCCCGCTGGACAAGAAAGGCTTTTTCAATTTCACCCGGCACGAGCCCCTGGGGGTGGTGGCAGCGATCACGCCGTGGAACTCGCCGCTGTTGCTCACCGCGTGGAAGCTCGCGCCGGCGCTGGCTGCCGGCAACACGGTAGTGATCAAGCCCTCCGAGTTCACCTCGGCATCGACACTGGAATTCGTAAAGCTGTTCGAGGAAGCGGGCTTTCCGCCCGGCGTGGTCAATGTGGTTACCGGCTTCGGCAAGGAAGTGGGCATGCCTCTGGTGGAACATCCGCTGGTCAGGAAAATCGCGTTCACGGGTTCGGACACTACCGGCCGCCTGATCAACGAGACCGCGGCGAAGACATTCAAGCGCGTGAGCCTGGAACTGGGCGGTAAATCTCCGAACATCGTGTTTGCCGACGCCAATCTGGAGGAGGCGGTCAACGGCGCCGTGTCCGGCATATTCGCCGCCACCGGCCAGACCTGCATCGCCGGCTCGCGCCTGTTGCTGCAGGAGAGCATCCACGATGCCTTCGTGGAGAAGTTGCTGGCGCTGGCGAAAACCGCGCGCATGGGCGACCCGATGAGCATGGATACCCAGGTCGGTCCGGTGACCACGCGGCCGCAGTACGAAAAAGTGCTCGGCTACATCGACATTGCGAAACAGGAAGGTGCGAAGCTTCTGCTCGGCGGCGGGGCGGCAACGCGCCCCGAATGCGGCAAGGGCTGGTTCGTCGAGCCCACCGTGTTTGCCGGAGTGAACAACAAAATGCGCATAGCGCAGGAGGAAGTGTTCGGCCCGGTGCTTTCGGTGATCAAGTTCAAGGACGAGGAGGAGGCGTTGGCGATCGCCAACGACGTGCGCTTCGGCCTGGGTTCGGGCGTATGGACCAGCGACATCGGCCGCGCCATGCGCATGTCCGAGCGCATCCAGGCCGGCACGGTATGGGTCAACACCTATCGCGCAGTCAGTTATCTGTCTCCCTTCGGCGGCTACAAGGATTCCGGCCTGGGACGCGAGAACGGCATGGAAGCGGTGCGCGAATACCTGCAGGTGAAGAGCGTCTTGATCAACACCGGTGCGGCAACCGGCAACCCGTTCGTGCTGCGATGAGCATGATTCCGCGTCCCGCCGCGACCCTGGTGCTGGTGCGCAACCAGGATACCGGCATGGAGGTACTCATGATCCGGCGCACGCAATCGGCCGCGTTCGTCGGCGGAGCGCATGTGTTTCCCGGCGGCGGCGTGGATGCGGCCGATTCTTCGGCCGAGCTGGCGGCTCATTGCGAGGGTCTGGACGATACCGAGGCGAGCCGGCTGCTGGGCGTGGAGCAAGGCGGACTGGCCTACTGGACCGCGGCCTTGCGCGAGTGCTTCGAGGAAGCGGGGCTGCTGCTCGCGCACGACGCGGACGGACGCTATGCCGATTTGAACCACACACAGCATCAGCATGTATTCGAACAATGGCGCGAGTCGATACGCGCCGGGCGCGCGACGCTGGGCGACCTGTGCCGCGAACACAAGCTGCGCCTCGCGGCGGGACGGCTTGCCTACTACAGCCACTGGATTACCCAGCCCGGGCGCCCGCGCCGCTACGACACACGCTTTTTCGTCGCCGAAACACCGTCCGCGCAGACTGCGTCGCACGACAACAGCGAAACCGTGGACCATATCTGGATCCGCCCCGCCGAAGCACTGGAGCGGCATCGGCGCGGGGAAATGCAGCTGGTGTTTCCGACGATCAAGACGCTGGAGGGCATTGCCCGCTTCGATAGCGCCGCTGCGCTGATGGAGTTTGCACGAACGCCCCGCAAAATGCCCACCATGTCGCCGCGCAGCGCCAGCAGCCGCGAAGGCAAGAAATTGCTGGTACCCGGCGATTACGCCTATGCCGAGGTCGGCAGGCTGGACCCGCGGGGCGAGGGCACGGCGGCCTGCGAAATCATTCCGGGCGCGGTCGTGCGGCTGTCGCCCAAAGTGCGGCGCATCACCGCGCCCAATCCGGGATACATGACCGGCCCGGGCACCAACACCTATCTACTCGGTGCGGGCGAGGAGGTCGCGGTGATCGACCCCGGTCCGGCCATCGATGCACACATCGAGGCGGTGATCAAAGCAGCCGGGGCGCGCATACGCTGGATCCTCGTCACCCATACCCACCTCGACCATTCGCCCGCCGCCGCGCTGCTGCAGGCGCAGACCGGGGCGCAACTCATGGGCATGCCGCCGCCGCCGTACGAGCGCCAGGACCAGAGCTTTCGCCCCGAGCGCGTGCCCGCCCACGGCGAGCGCATCGAAGTGGCCGGCTGCACGCTGCGCGTGATCCACGCACCCGGACACGCATCGAACCAGCTTTGCTATTTCCTCGAGGAAGAGAAGCTGCTGTTCACCGGCGACCACATCATGCAGGGCTCGACCGTGGTCATCAATCCGCCCGACGGCGACATGCGCGTGTATCTCGATTCGCTGCGCCAGCTGCAGGGCGAAGACATCGACTGGTTTGCACCGGGGCATGGATTCCTGATGGACAAGACGCAGGAAGTGCTGGAACGCCTGCTGATTCACCGCCTCGAGCGCGAAAACAAGGTGCTGAAGGCATTGCGCGAGGCCGGCACGGCCACGCTGGAACAGCTGGTGCCCGCGGTATACGATGACGTGTCGACGCGTTTATATGCCGTGGCGAGCCGATCCTTGCTGGCGCATCTGCTCAAGCTCGGGAGCGAAGGCAGGGCGCAGGAAACCGGGGCGGGGTGGCGCATGGCATGAGCCGGCGGGTGGCCGATCTTGCCGGGCGATTGAACAGCTGTTGTTGCCGAGGGCGACTGCGGATGAAAAGAAATTGCCTGAGTCCAACAGGCATTTGATACACATCAAATTCGTAGGCGATCACGCCGATACCATTCGGGCTGGGGCAAATTGGCGTGCCGCCAGGTAGCTGATCATTGAGGGGAGCGAGACGGGCATGGACAACGCAAAAATTTACAATTACACGGTGGTCAGGCAGTTTGCGCTGATGACGGTGGTGTGGGGCATAGTCGGCATGCTGGTGGGCGTGCTGATCGCCGCGCAACTGCGCTGGCCCGAACTCAATTTCGACATTCCCTGGCTCAGCTACGGACGATTGCGGCCGCTGCATACCAACGCGGTGATTTTTGCGTTCGGCGGCTCGTCGCTGTTCGCCACCTCCTATTACGTAGTGCAGCGCACCTGCCACACGCGGCTGTTCGCCGGCGGCCTTGCGGCATTCACCTTCTGGGGCTGGCAGGCGGTCATCGTACTCGCAGCGGTGACCCTGCCCCTGGGCATCACCTCGGGCAAGGAATATGCCGAGCTCGAGTGGCCGATCGACATCCTCATCACCCTGGTGTGGGTCTCCTATGCGATCGTGTTTTTCGGCACCATCGCCAAGCGCAAGACGCCGCACATCTATGTGGCGAACTGGTTCTTCGGTGCGTTTATCCTCACCGTCGCGATTCTGCACCTGGTCAACAGCGCCGCGGTGCCGGTCTCCTTCTGGAAATCCTACTCCGCCTACGCCGGGGTGCAGGACGCCATGGTGCAGTGGTGGTATGGACACAATGCAGTGGGCTTTTTTCTTACCGCCGGTTTTCTCGGCATGATGTATTACTTCATTCCCAAGCAGGCCGGCCGCCCGGTGTATTCCTATCGCCTGTCGGTGGTGCATTTCTGGGCGCTGATCTTCACTTATATGTGGGCCGGCCCGCACCACCTGCACTACACCGCCTTGCCCGACTGGGCGCAGTCCCTGGGCATGGTTTTTTCCCTTATTCTGCTCGCGCCTTCATGGGGCGGCATGATCAACGGCATGATGACCCTGTCCGGTGCATGGCACAAACTGCGGACGGACCCGATACTCAAGTTCCTGATCGTGTCCCTGTCCTTCTACGGCATGTCGACGTTCGAAGGGCCGATGATGTCGATCAAGACGGTCAATGCGCTGTCGCACTACACCGACTGGACCATCGGACACGTGCACTCTGGCGCGCTCGGCTGGGTGGGACTGGTCGCGATGGGCTCGATCTACTACCTGATACCGCGCCTCTACGGCCGCGCCACGATGTACAGCGTGCCGCTGATCAACATGCATTTCTGGATGGCCACGATAGGCATCGTGCTCTATATCGCCGCCATGTGGATCGCCGGGGTCATGCAGGGGCTGCTGTGGCGCGCGGTCAGTTCGGACGGCACGCTGACCTATACTTTCGTCGAGGTCGTGAAATATACCTATCCGTTCTACACCATACGGCTGCTCGGCGGCCTGCTGTACCTCGCTGGCATGTGCGTGATGGCCTACAACGTCTGGAAGACGGTTGCGGGTCAAGAGGGGGTGAACGCACCCATCCCGGCAGTTGCCGCAGCGCACGCCTGAGCGGAGAGAAAAATCATGAACTTCAGTCACGAAATGATCGAAAAGAACAGCGCCCTGATGATCGTTCTGATCATCCTGGTGGTGGCGGTCGGCGGCCTGGTGGAAATCGTGCCGCTGTACTTCCAGAAATCCACGACTACGCCGGTAGCCGGATTGAAGCCCTATACGGCGGAGCAGCTGCTCGGGCGCGACATCTACGTGCGCGAAGGCTGCTACAACTGCCATTCGCAGATGATCCGGCCGTTTCGCGCCGAGACCGAGCGCTATGGCCACTACTCGGTCGCGGGGGAATTCGTCTACGACCATCCGTTTCAGTGGGGCAGCAAGCGCACCGGGCCGGATCTGCAGCGCGTCGGCGGCAAATACAGCGACGACTGGCACCGCACTCACCTGAACAACCCGCGCGACCTGGTGCCGGAATCGAACATGCCGGGCTATCCGTGGCTGGCGAAAACCGCAGCACCCAGCGATGACATCGAGACCAAGATGCGCGCAATGCGCAGCGTCGGCGTGCCCTACAGCGACGCAGACATAGCCGGCGCGCGCAAGGCGCTCGCCGGCAAGACCGAGCAGGACGCGCTGGTCGCCTATCTGCAGGTGCTCGGCACGGCGCTCAAGGCGGTGAGGTAGCCATGGACATCAACACACTGCGCTCGATAGTCACGGTGGTCGCGTTTGCGGCATTCATAGGCATAGTTCTGTGGGCTTACAGCGACCGCAGCAAAGCGGGCTTCGATCAGGCCGCGCGCCTGCCCTTCGACGAAGACGAAGGCGAAGACGGAATCGGAAACGGAGAACAGAAATGAGCGATTTCACCGGCGGTTTCTGGAGCATCTATATCAGCATCATCACCATCGCGAGCATCATCGCCTGCGGCGTGCTGCTGCAGGCGTTGAGCACGCGCAAAGTGTCTGGCGCGGAGGTGGGGACGACGGGGCATTCCTGGGACGAGGATCTGGTCGAATTGAACAACCCGCTGCCGCGCTGGTGGATCTGGTTGTTCTACATCACTATTTTGTTCGGTCTTGCCTATCTCGTGCTGTATCCCGGTCTGGGTACATTCAGCGGTTCGTATCAGTGGACATCGATAAAACAATACGAGGACGAGGTGGCGCTGGCGGAGGCGCAATCGGCGCCGATTTACGAGAAGTACTCGAAAACCGACCTGAAGCAACTGGCGGCCGACCCCGAGGCGCTTGTCATCGGGCAGAAATTGTTCCTGAACAATTGCGCGCAATGCCATTCCTCGGACGCTCGCGGCGGCAAGGGCTATCCGAACCTGACCGACGCTGACTGGATCTACGGCGGCGAGCCGGAAACGATCAAGGCGTCCATCATGGACGGGCGCAAGGGCGTGATGCCGCCCTGGGGCGCAATGCTGGGCGATGACGGCGTGAAAGACGTGGCCCACTACGTGATGTCGCTCAACGGGATGACCTTCGATTCCCTGCGCGCGGCGCGCGGCAAGGAAAAGTTCATGACTATCTGTGTAGCCTGTCACGGCCCCGAAGGCAAGGGCAATACGGCTATCGGAGCAGCGAACCTGACCAAGACGAATCTGCTGCACGGCGCAGACGAACCATCGCTCATGGAAACCATCAGCAAGGGCCGCACGAGTGTCATGCCGGCGCAGAAGGATCTTCTGGGAGAATCCAGGGTGCACGTACTCGCCGCTTATGTGTGGAGTCTGTCCAACTCGCCGGGCGCGGGCGCGCCCGCGGCGAAGGCAGGGGCGAAGTGATCTCTGTGCAACTGCCGGCAGGTCGCGCTACCGGGCGGACGTGAATCCTGCGCTGATCACCCTCGTTTCGGAGCGGGGTGCATGTCGTTTGCAGTTCTCTGAGGCAGGGCGTCGGTGAATGACGGTCCCAAACCTGCGGACCTGACCAAACCCGGGGAGGTGGTTGAACAGCCGCTTTACGAAGTCCGCAAGGAAATCTACTCGCGCGCGGTGAGCGGCTGGTTCGCGCGCTGGCGCTGGGCGCTGGTGATTTTCACGCAGCTTGTGTACTACGGCGGTCCCTGGCTGATCTGGAACGGGCGTCAGGCGGTGCTGTTCGACCTGGTGGCGCGCAAGTTCTACATTTTCGGCATGGTCTTCTGGCCGCAGGACTTCATCTATCTCACCGGCCTCCTGGTGATTTCGGCGCTATCCCTGTTTCTGTTTACCGCCGTGGCCGGGCGGCTGTGGTGCGGCTACGCCTGCCCGCAAACGGTATATACCGAAATCTTCATGTGGATCGAGCGCAAGGTCGA
>JAENXP010000713.1 GCA_016649475.1 Burkholderiales bacterium
CTACAAGGATCTGGAGCCGGGGAAATGGGTGAAGGTGGAGGGCTGGGTAGGCGCGGAAGAAGCGAAGAGGGAAATCCTCGCCGGCGTGGAGCGCTACAAGAAGGCGAAGAAGAAACCCAGGTTCTAAGGGTTCATTTCAAAATGAGGGGATACTCCCCTAATTCGGGGGCCATTTCGGTAATTCTGAAATGGCCTCTAAGCTGCAGGTTCGTCTTTATAAGGCGAGTGCTCGTTTAATTCGTCCACGTAGTGTTCGATGCCTTCATGCTCGCGTTCGAGGAAGCGCGCCACCGCGTCGGAAAACTCCGGGTGCGCCAGCCAGTGCGCCGACTGCGTTTTCACCGGCAGAAAGCCGCGCGCGAGCTTGTGTTCCCCCTGTGCCCCGCCTTCGAAAACTTTGATTCTCTCCTCGATGCAGAATTCCAGCGCCTGGTAGTAGCAGGTTTCGAAATGCAGGCCGGGCAGGTATTGCAGCGCGCCCCAGTAGCGCCCGTACAGGGTTTCCGGCGAGTACAGATTGAGCGCGCTGGCGATCGGCTTGCCCTCCAGTTCCGCCACGATCAGCAGTACGTGCTGTGGCATGGTTAGTCCCAGGCGCTGAAAGAATTCCAGGTTCAGATAGGGCGTGGAGTGGTGCGCGCGGTAGGTGCGGTTGTAGCAGCGCGCGAACAAGGCCCAGTCGCTCTCCTTGATGTCGTTGCCGCGCAAGCGGCGAAAGCTCACGCCCGCATCACGCACCTTGCGCCGCTCCTGGCGGATTTTCTTGCGCTTGTCGTGCGACATCTGCGACAGAAACTCGTCGAACGAAGCATATCCCGGATTGCTCCAATGGAATTGCACACTCGAGCGCAGCATCATGCCGGCAGCCTGCATCAGTTCGGCTTCGCGCGGCTGCGGGAAAAGCACGTGCAGGGAGGAGGTGTTCTGCGCGAGGGCGAGCGCCGAACGTACCAGGGCAGTGCGCTCGGCATCGGTTGTGGCCAGCAGGCGCGGTCCGGAAACAGGCGAGAATGGAATGGCCGCCAGGAGCTTGGGGTAATAGGCGAGGCCGTGGCGCTGATATGCATCGGCCCAGGCCCAGTCGAACACATACTCGCCGTAGGAGTGCGACTTGAGGTAAAGCGGCATCGCCGCCCGCAGCCGGGGCGGCGCGCAAGCGCCGGCGGTTGCGGCCGTGTCCCAAAGCGTCAGGAATTGCGGCAGCCAGCCACTGTCCGCACTGGCGCAGCTGGTCTGATGCAGGGCATGGAAAAACTCGTGCGAGAGCATCGGGTGGCCGAGCGCGAGCCGGTTCCAGTCGGCGGCGTCGACGCCGGACAGATCATCGAGCACGCGCAGATCTAGTTCGGGCAAATGGGCAATTCCTGGGGGCGGGTTGGCAAAATCGCGAGCAGATGGAAGGGGTTGTAGCGGCGGCGAGTTGCCTCGCCGCCGCCGTCGAACAGGCGGATTATTGGCGAAGGGTAGGCGCGCCGCAAGCGTTATAATTCGCCGATGAGCAACACGGTCAAAATCGCCGTCGCACAGATCAACTGCTTACTCGGCGATCTCGACGGGAATGCCGCCAAGATTCTGGATTGCGCCGAGCGCGCCAAAGCCGCCGGCGCGCAGGTTTTGCTTACACCCGAACTGTCGCTGTGCGGCTACCCCCCGGAAGACCTGCTGCTGCGCGACGGGTTCTTCCGAGATTGTGCCGCAGCCCTGGACAAACTCGCCGCAGCGGTGCGCGGGATCAGAGTCGTCGTCGGCCATCCGCAGCTTGCCGGGGGCAGGCGTTACAACGCTGCTTCAATATTGCAGGACGGGGTGATCGCTGCGACTTATCGTAAACGCAATTTGCCCAATTACACCGTGTTCGACGAGGAGCGCTATTTCGAGCCCGGCGGGGAACCGGTGGTGTTCGAGGTCAACGGCGTGCTCCTCGGCATCAATATATGCGAGGATCTCTGGGGCGAGCAGGGCCCGGTGGAAGCCGGTGCCGGCATGGAACAGCACGACGCTGCAGCGGGCCAGCGCCGCCGGGC
>JAENXP010000098.1 GCA_016649475.1 Burkholderiales bacterium
GTGGGCGCGATCACGATCAACAGCGCGAACAACGTAACGACAAATGGAGTGCGCGCGGCGAGCTTCGAGCAGACCGCAGGCCTGGGTACGACAACGCTCAACGCCGGGACCTTTACCGACGCCAAGGTGGAGGGATTAAAGGCCACGAGCGGCAATATCGACATTTCTGCTAATGCAATTGCTGTAAATGGAGTCATCAACACGAAGGAAGCCGGACTCGGTGGTACTGTGACGCTGACGCCTGGGGCGGGCGGAGTGACGATCGCTGCACCGATCGAATCCGACGGCGACGTAATCATCAACGGCACGGGCGTGACTGCGCTGAACGCCGATATCGTGACGACGACGGACCACGTCCAGTTCTTCAAGCCGGTCGTCATTACAGGTAATCGATTGATCGACACGACAAAGGCACCTTTCATAGGTGACGGTGGGGCGATCACCTTTTGGGGCACCGTGGACGGTGGCGGCAACTCCTTGACTCTTGCCACGCCAACGACGAGCGGCGATGTTACGTTTAACCAGGCGGCAAGTAACCTGTCAGCGTTGACGGTGGCGAGCGGCGGAAGCTTCTTGACTGCGGCAGCTGCCTCCATTGCGGTGGGAAGCGGCGGCGTCAGCGTGACGGTTGGCGGAACAGCTACGACGAACAGCACGATCACGACGTCGAATGCGGGCAGCGTCACCGTCACCAGCGGCGGGGCGCTCACGCTGAATGGCGACGTTACCGCTGACGGTGCCGGCAACGTCGCATTGAAGACCGCGGGTTCGAGCGATGTAAACCTCAATGCGGTGACGGTGTCATCCACCAGTGGGAATCTGCAGGTGGTGTCGGGACGGCACATACTGAGCAGCACGGCAGCGGGCACGACCATCGAATTCTCGACCACGGGTTCCCTGCTGCTGGATGCGCAGGACTCAATCGGTACGGCGGCCAACCGGATCGATACGGCGGTGGGAACCTTGGCGGCGATAAGTGCCGGCTCCAGTACTGCGGGCGACATATACATCAACCAGGTTGCCGGCGCACTGACCATCGGCACTGCGATCGGACTGGATGGACGCGCGAATCTGTCTGGAATCACAACCGGTGCGAACAACAACGACATCACCCTGGTTTCGCACGCCGGTTCGATTACCGAGACCGGGGCAATAAGCGCCAATGGCGAAGTGCTGCTTCAGGCGCTGGGGACGGGATCCGATATCACCATTTCGAATAGCATAACGGGCACGAGTGCCACGGCGGGCAAGACGGTTTCGCTCCAGGCGGATCGGAATATCGTCTTCACCAGCGGCGCGGATATCTCTTCGAGCTATGCTTTGAATGTGCTGCTCAATTCTGATTACAGCGACGGCAATGGCGCCGGCGCAATCCAGCTCAATTCCGGCACGGTAATCAATAGCGGCGGCGGCACCATCACCCTGGGTGGCGGGTCCAGCCCGCTGAATACGGCCGCAATCGGTACGGGCGGGCTGGCGGACGGGGTGAACCTGGACAATGCGCAGCTCGTTTCGGGTACGGGCGCGATTAACATTCGCGGCGCCGGCGCTGGCACCGGGGGGATTGGGGTCAACCTGCACAACTCGAGCAGCATCACCTCGACTGGCAGCGCAGCAGTCTGGATTACAGGTACCGGCGCCGTGGGCAGCAACGACATCAGGGTGGCGACCGGCACGAACGGCATCGGCGGAGCGAGCGCCGCTGGCGACATTCTGCTGTATGGCACAACTGGCGGTGGCATGGTATTGGGCGCAGGCGGCGACAGTACCACCCTGCAGACGACAGGCAATATTACTTTGAACGAGACGGGTGGCGGTGTGTTGCAGGGCAGCGGATCGCTCCTCGCCAACGGCCTGCGCCTGCTTGGTTCAGGCGCGTTCAGCCTGAAACAGACGAGCAACAATATCAACGTGCTGGTGGCCGACCTCGCGGGCGCGACAACTACGCTGTCCTATCGCGATGCGAACGGCTTTTCGATAGGCGCGGGCACAGGCGGGCTAAGTACTGTGAAGACCGCTGGTGGCACGGCGGATACGACCAAGGGCATCACCATAGGCGCGGCGGCGACAGCGGCCAACACGCTGACGCTGAACGCCTACGGCGGGGTGACGCAGGCGACTTCGGCGGACAACGTGACCGCAGGCGGGCTACAGCTGCTCGGCAACGGTCCGTTCACGCTTGGCAACACCGGCAATGACGTCACTACTTTTGCAGCGAATGTAGCCGGAAACATCAGCTACCGCGATGCCAATGGTTTCGCGGTGGGCATCGTCGCCGACGCGCCGACCGCCGTGAGTACCGCGGGGGCCACCACGACCGCCGGCGGTACGCTGACTCTGGATAACGCGGGCGTGCTGACAATAAACAACGACATCAGCACCGATGGCAACTTCGCGCAGATCAGCAGCGCCGGAACCGGTTCGGTCTCGATCAGCAGTCCGCGCTCGGTTAGCACCACGGGCGATGCGGTGAGTTTCGCCAGCCCGATTACCTTGAATGGGCCCGGCACGACCACGATCGACACCACTATCGGCGGCAACACCTCTGGCGCGAACATCACGTTCGACAATACCCTTACCGGCACGACAAACAGCGCGGAGAACCTGACCATCACCGCCGGCAGCGGCGGCGGCGTGACCTTCAACGGCAGCGTCGGCGTGACCCGGCTGGGCAACGTGAACATCTCACAGGCCAGGGACCTGACGATCCAGTCTAGCTTCGCCGCCAAGACCCTGACCCAGTCGCAAGGCGCCACTGGCGCGCCGTCCACCACGCCTTCCGACGGGGGGACCACCATCAACGGCGCCGTCAACACCACCGGCAACATCAGCCTCGCCACCAGCGGCGCGTTGAACCTCTCGGGCACCGGATCGATCGCGGCGGGTGCAGGTTCGAGCGTAACTTTGACCAGCGGCAGTGACATGACGCTCAGCGGCAGCGTGATCGCTCCGGCCGGCGCAACGCTGAACGTGGTCGGCACCGACAGGATACTCACGCAGAACGGCGGCACCCTGAGCACGACAGACAGCGCAATCGCATTGATCGCCGATGAAATGATGCTGACCAGCGCGATCAACTCCGGCGGCGGTGCGGTGACGCTGAAGCCGAACAACACGGCTGATGCGATCCAGCTCGGCGTGGCCGCGGCGAGCACCAACAATTCGGCTGCAATGCTCGAATTGTCCGACAGCGAGCTCAATACCGTCACCACCACGGGCGGCCTGACGGTGGGGGCGGGCAACCATACCGGCGCGATCACGGTGGTGGGGCCGCTGACGCCGACCACGGCGCGAAACGGCTTCATGCTGTTGAACAACATCGGCGGAATTGCCATCAACGCGCCGGTCACGTATGCGGCGGGGAACGGCAATCTGACGCTGACGGCAAACGGCGGCGACGCCGCAGCAGGCGCAATCACCACGAGCGGAGCCGCGCTGGATGTGAACGGAACGCTGGCGATGAACGCCGCCACCGGAGTCGGCACCCTGGCTGCGCCGATGGTGCTGACGCATGGCGCAGGGACCACCTTGACCGTGGCAAACACCACGAGTGGCGGGGTGTTCGCGCGCGCGGATGTGGGCGATCTGAACGTCATCTCGATCGACAACAGTGCGGCAACGGGCGGCGGCGTCAACCTGGACGTGGGCACCAACCTCAATATCAACGGCACGGTGCAAAATGCCCAGGGCGATATCCTGTTCGTGACCGGCAATGATGCGGCTTACGCCAGCGCCGGCGGATTCGGACTGTCGCCGGCCTCGGTGACTGTAGGCACGCTGGGCGCCGTGAATATCAAGGGCCGGGTGATAGCGAACAACGCCGGCGCGATTTCGATTTTCTCCACGGGAGCGGTGACGCAACGTATAGACGTTGCCGCCGGACTGCAAAGCACTGCGGTTGTGGATAGGGTTGTGAATCCTGACCAAACGGTCGTGGAAACGGTTAGGCAAGGCGCGCTTGAGGTGCGGACATTTAACAGTGGCGCCGGAGTCGGCGTGATCGATCTGCAGAACAATCTCGCCACCACCGGCAACAGCATGGGACCGATCACCCTGGAAGCGCGCCTGGCCGGTTCGATCAATCCGCCTCCCTATGCCGAGAGCAACATTGACTACAAGAGCATCAACGGTACCAATATTTCCGGCATCGGCACCGCGGCAGATTTCTCCCTGGTCGCTCCGAGCCAGACGATAGACCTGGCCCCTGGTTCCAGCCTCTCCGGCACGAACATCAACCTGATCGCGACCGCGGGCGATGTGACCGTGAAGTCGGCCATTACCAACGCACAGATCAACGGCGGCCAATCCGGGGGCTCGCTCAATCTTTACGCGACAGGGAACATCATATTGAACAACCCCGGCGGCGACAGCGCCGGCGTGGTGATCGGCAAGGACCTGGGCACGCTCGATGCGCTGGGGGAAAGGCAGTTCGAGAAATTCGACCACACGCTGACGCTGGTCGCGACGAACGATGTCAGGATATTTGGCACGGTGCAGGTCGTCGGCGATCTGGCGCTGCGTGCCAATGCCAGCGCCAGCGAGGCGTCCGGACCGGGCGGCGTCGCCGGTTACGGCGCGGGTTCGGGCAGCGTGATTATCGCCGGCTCGGCCGGCAATCCGGTAGAAGTGCGCGCGAGCAACATCGTCGTCGGCGTGAAAGACGCCGGTGGCAACCCATTGCCGGTGCAGAATCTGATAATCGACAACAGCGCCAATTCATCCAGCACCGGCATGTTCCTGGACTCGACCCTGCGCGCGGACAAGAAGCTAGACATTTATCTCAATGGCGATCAGGGCGGCACCGGAACCTCGGGCAATATTGTCATTACCGGCGGAAACTCTGAGGCTGTTTCAGCTGGCCCGGCGAGCCCGGCGGCCAAAAGTTCGGCGCTGGCCGTGATCAGCGGCGAAGTCATCACCGTCCTCGGGGTCAAGGGCGGGACGCCGCAACCCGTGCAGGACCCGGATACACAAACCGTCAATCCGTCGTTGCCGTACACTACCAACAGCAGTAGCATAACGTTGCAAGGCGGGACGGCCAAGAGCAATACTGCCGCCGGAGGCGGTGCGCTGGCGGCGGCCGACGCGATCATCCTGGGTACTGTTAGCAAGTTTATCGACATCGGCGGGAATATCGAACTGATGGGAGGCACGGCAAATTCGCAGGACGGCGGCCAGACTTCGGCGGGCGCCAAGATCGATCCGCCCAACCTCAGGATCAATGTCGGCGGCTACATCAAGCTTACGGGCGGAGAAGGCCCGGGCGCGCCCGCGGCGATTGTCAACAGTGGAGACATGGTGATCAATATAGGCGGAAAATTCGACCACACTTATACCGATGCGGCGGGTACGCACACTGCGAAGGACGTCGGTTTGCTGCTGTTGGGCGGGGCCGGATCGGGCCTGTTCGACCGCGACAATCAACCGATCACTCTCTATTATGACGTTTCCTCGCAGGTACTTATCCAGTTCCCTGCGATAAATGGCGGCGCGGGCGGCGGCATCTACTTCCAGCAGACGGACGCGACCAGGGCGACGGCTTTCATCCAGTCATTGTCGCCGCGCGGTTTTGACGATTCGCTGATGGCGTACATCATATTTGCCGCCAACGAGGAAACCCGGGCCGGTCGCATCAACACGGGCCTTTCGAACGTGGATGACTCAAACAAACCTTCCTGTAACTAATATGTCACTACCGGCAATAGTATCGAGCACCCTACTGCACAATGTGCCCCTGTTCGCGGCTCTTGACGAGGAGCAGCTGCGCGTCCTCGCGCGCATGATCGTGCGCAAGAGCGTCGGCCGCAACGCCAAAATCATCGGTGCGGGCGATCCAACCGATTCGCTCTACATCGTCATAAATGGCCGCCTCAAAGTGTTGATGTCCGACGAGCAAGGGCGGGAAGTGATTCTTTCCATTCTCGGCGCAGGCGAGTATTTCGGCGAAATGGGCTTGTTGGACGACAGCCCGCGCTCGGCCAGCGTGGTGACGCTGGAACCATGCGAGCTGCTCTCCATTTCCAAGACCGACTTCAAGCGCAGTCTGGCGGAGAATTTTCAATTGTCGTTGATGGTAATGCGCGGCCTGGTGAAACGGTTGCGCGAGGCCGACCAGAAAATCGGCAGCCTTGCGCTGATGGACGTCTACGGCCGGGTGGCGCGGCTGTTGCTAGAGATGGCCGAGGATGTCGGAGGGGAGAAGATCGTGGTCAAGAAGCTGTCCAAGCAGGACATCGCTAAGATGATAGGCGCCTCGCGCGGGATGGTCAGCCGTGTCATGAAGGATCTGCAGCTCAGCGGTTCCATCGCCATGCGCGACCGTTCGATCGTCCTGCGCGACAATATTCTGCTCGCGGAATAAATAGCCGTCCCGGTTCGCGGCAGTCCCGCCGGACTCGTTTCCATCCGCGCCAACCCGGGTCATTTCTGATAGCATGAAAAGCACGGATGCACGGCGGATGGGCGCAGGGCGGCCGCCCGTAATGTACTCGCCCTATCTGTCGTCGCGGTCTATTGAACACAATCGGCTCGCCGCGAAACGAATAAATTAACGATAGACTTCAAGAGGAAGAAGCATGTCAGGTTCTCCGCCGGTTTCCACGTTGCTGTTGCGCAATGTGCCCCTTCTTTCCGTTCTGAGCGAAAGCGAACTTGCCCTGCTCACCAAGGTGGTCGCGCGCAAATCGTACGTCCGCGGGAGTCAGATTCTGCGCGCCGGCGACCCCACCGACTCGCTTTACATTCTGATCAGCGGCCGCGCCAAGGTATTCATGAGCGATCTCGACGGCAAGGAAGTAATCCTCGCCATTCTCGGGCCGAACGAATTTGTCGGCGAAATGGGATTGATCGACAACAGCCCGCGCTCGGCGAGTGTCATGGCGCTGGAGTCTTGCGAAGTCGTTTGTATCTCCAAGTCCGATTTCAAGCGCTGTCTGGCCGAGAATTTCGAGATGGCCATGACCGTAATGCGCGGCCTGGTGAAGCGGTTGCGCGATGCGGACAACCAGGTCGGGAGCCTGGCACTGATGGACGTATTCGGGCGAGTAGCGCGCCTGCTGCTGGAAACAGCCCAAATCGTCGACGGCGAGAAGGTGGTAACGAGGAAGCTATCCAAGCAGGACATCGCGCGCATGATCGGTGCTTCGCGTGAGATGGTCAGCCGCGTCATGAAGCACCTGCAGGAAGCAGGGTATATCGAACAGCGAGGCGATAACATCATCATCCGGGAGAACATTCCCCTGCCGGATTAGGCACAGACATTTGATTTGCGGTAAAAGCGGGGCGGGCAGATCGCGCCGGTCTTCTGGAGCAGGGGCCCGTTTCGCGGGCAAAAAGCGCAAAAATATGTTAATAATCGTGAACTTATTCCTTGGCGCCTGGAGGGGAATACGACTA
>JAENXP010000375.1 GCA_016649475.1 Burkholderiales bacterium
GGACTCGAACCCGCGACCTCTGCCGTGACAGGGCAGCATTCTAACCAACTGAACTACCACTCCAGCAATACAAAACACCCTGGTGGGTGCTGAGAGGCTCGAACTCCCGACATTCGCCGTGTACAGGCGACGCTCTACCAACTGAGCTAAGCACCCTTTTGGACTGATTGAAACGCGGGGCGCTTGGTCCAAAAAGCGCGTTAGTTTAACGCATCTTTCAGTGCTTTGCCAGCGCGGAATTTCGGAACCCGTGCCGCCTTGATCTTGATGCTCGCGCCAGTGCGCGGATTGCGTCCACTGCGCGCCGCACGCTTGCCAACATAGAAAGTGCCGAACCCAACCAGCGTCACCATGCCGCCTTTTTTCATTGCGGTCTTGATCGCGGTAACGGTCGCGTCCAGTGCGCGACCGGCCGCCGCCTTGGAAACATCGGCCGACTTGGCGATTTGATCGATCATTTCGGATTTATTCACCTTGAATCCCCTCTTTTCTCATTAATTGAATTTTGGATATGGAAAAAATATAAATTGGAGAAAATGCGCTGTCGGCGTGAGAGCGTGACTCAATTCTTGCAGCCACCGGCGGCAGCGGCTACGCGGTCGTTATAGCAAGCGCCATTCACGCGTGTCAAGTGCTTTTCCGAGACGATACACGCAAGTTCAGTGCGTGAAAACCCCGCTCACCGGCTGGCCCTCGGAGGCGGGCGTAATCGGGGTAGCGTCGTCCTTCTTGCTCGATGCCTCGGGTTTGCGCTCCAGCGCCAACTCGAGCACCTGGCCTATCCACTTGACCGGCACGATCTCGAGGCGGTTCTTGACGTTATCGGCGATCTCGGTGAGATCCTTCACATTTTCCTCCGGAATCAACACCACCTTGATGCCGCCGCGGTGCGCTGCGAGCAGCTTTTCCTTCAATCCGCCTATGGGCAACACCTCCCCGCGCAGCGTGATTTCACCTGTCATGGCGACGTCGGCGCGCACCGGAATCCCGGTAAGAATCGATACCATCGCGGTGCAGATGCCGATACCGGCGCTGGGCCCATCTTTCGGCGTCGCGCCTTCGGGCAGGTGAATGTGCAAGTCGATCTTCTGATAGAAGTCCTCGGCGACGCCGAGCTTGGCCGAGCGGCTGCGCACCACGGTGAGCGCGGCCTGAATCGACTCCTGCATCACTTCGCCCAGCTTGCCGGTGGTGATGCTCTTGCCCTTGCCCGGCATAACCACGGCTTCAATGGTCAGCAGCTCGCCGCCGACTTCGGTCCAGGCGAGGCCGGTTACCTGTCCAAGCTGGTTCTTCTTCTCGGCGATGCCAAAAGTGTACTTGCGTACGCCGAGGAACTTGTCCAGATTCTTCGCGGTGACGACGATTTTGCTGTCACGGCTCTTCGTTACCAGGGTTTTCACCACCTTGCGGCAGATCTTGGAAATCTCGCGTTCCAGACTGCGCACGCCGGCTTCGCGGCTGTAGTAGCGAATCACGTCGCGTATCGCCGATTCGGCGATCGAAACCTCCTCGAGCTTGAGCCCGTTGTTCTTGAGCTGCTTGGGCAGCAGGTAGCGCGTCGCGATATGTATCTTCTCGTCCTCGGTGTACCCCGATAGCCGGATGACCTCCATGCGATCGAGCAGTGCCGGCGGAATATTGAGCGTGTTCGCGGTAGCGACGAACATCACTTCCGACAGGTCGTACTCGACTTCGACGTAATGGTCGACGAAAGTATGGTTCTGTTCCGGATCCAGCACCTCGAGCAAGGCCGAAGCCGGATCGCCGCGGAAGTCCATGCCCAGCTTGTCCACTTCGTCCAGCAGGAACAGCGGATTGCGCACGCCGACCTTGGTCATGTTTTGCAAAATCTTGCCTGGCATGGAGCCAATGTATGTACGGCGGTGGCCGCGAATCTCCGCCTCGTCACGCACGCCGCCCAGGGACATGCGCACAAATTTTCGGTTGGTCGCCTTCGCAATGGATTGCCCGAGGGAGGTCTTGCCCACGCCGGGCGCGCCGACCAGGCACAGTATGGGCGCTTTCACCTTTTCCACGCGGCTTTGCACCGCAAGATACTCGACGATGCGCTCTTTGACCTTTTCCAGCCCGTAGTGATCGGCGTCCAGGCTCTTTTCCGCGGCGCCGATGTCCTTGGAGATCTTGCTGCGCTTTTTCCACGGCAGCCCCACCAAGATATCGATATAGTTGCGCACCACAGTGGCTTCGGCCGACATGGGCGACATCAGGCGCAGCTTCTTCAGCTCGGCCTCGGCCTTTACGCGCGCATCCTTGGGCATGCGTGCGGCCTTGATCTTCTTCTCCATCTCATCCAGGTCCGCGCCGTCCTCGCCCTCGCCCAGTTCTTTCTGGATAGCCTTGACCTGTTCGTTCAGGTAATACTCGCGCTGGCTTTTTTCCATCTGGCGCTTGACCCGGCCGCGTATGCGCTTTTCCACCTGCAGAATGTCGATTTCGGTTTCGAGTTGACCGAGCAGGTGCTCCAGGCGCGCCTTGACGTCGAACATCTCCAGGACCTGCTGCTTTTGCTCCAACTTCAGCGGCAAGTGCGCAGCGACGGTGTCGGCCAGGCGTCCCGCTTCCTCGATACCGCCGAGCGAGGTCAGAATCTCGGGCGGAATTTTCTTGTTCAGCTTCACGAACTGGTCGAACTGGGTTACCAGCGCGCGGCGCATCGCCTCAACCTCGTTATTGTCGCTCGCATCCGCGGGAACCGGCCGGGCGACGGCCACGTAGTGGCTGCGCTGGTCATCGATTTCCTTGATCACCGCGCGCTGGCTGCCTTCGACCAGCACCTTTACCGTGCCGTCGGGCAGTTTCAGCATCTGCAGAATGTTGGCAATGCAGCCGATCTGGTACATATCGTCGGCGGCGGGTTCGTCCTTCGCGGCGGATTTCTGCGCGGCCAGCATGATGCTCTTGCCTGCTTCCATGGCGATTTCCATCGCTTTGATGGATTTGGGGCGGCCAACGAACAGCGGAATGACCATGTGCGGGAAGACCACCACATCACGCAGCGGCAGCAGAGGAAACTGGGTCAGATCGGAAGAATATTCGGTGGCGGACATGGCGATACCTCAACGGGACATTTATTCATAGATGGGGACGGGGGACATTAGTTCAACCCCGCGGCGCTCTCAGGAAAGAGAACCTGCGACCTTGGGCGGATCGGAATAGATCAACAGCGGCTTGCCCTCGCCGAGTACGGTCGGCTCGTCGATGACTACCTTGCTGACATTTTCCATGGTCGGAAGCTCGTACATCGTATCGAGCAACACCTGCTCGAGAATCGAACGCAGGCCGCGGGCACCCGTCTTGCGTGCCAGTGCTTTGTGCGCAATGGCTGAAAGCGCCGGAAGGCGTATTTCCAGTTCGGCGCCTTCCATTCCGAACAGGCGCTGGTATTGCTTGATCAGCGCGTTCTTGGGCGTGGTCAGAATCTGAATCAATGCCGCCTCGTCCAGTTCTTCCAGGGTCGCAATCACCGGCATACGCCCGACAAACTCCGGAATCAGGCCGAATTTGATCAAATCCTCCGGCTCCACCGCGCGCAGCACCGCGGTAATGTCCTTGCTGTCCTTGAGGCTGCGCACCTCGGCGCCGAAGCCGATGCCGCTCTTCTCCGAGCGGTTGCGAATGATTTTTTCCAGGCCGTCGAAAGCGCCGCCGCAGACGAACAGGATATTGGTCGTGTCTACCTGCACAAAATCCTGATTTGGGTGCTTGCGCCCGCCTTGTGGCGGCACCGAGGCGACAGTGCCCTCGATCAGTTTCAGCAGCGCCTGCTGCACGCCCTCGCC
>JAENXP010000813.1 GCA_016649475.1 Burkholderiales bacterium
AGGTAGATCCCCGGCAGAATCGATGCCGCGCCCACTAAATGAAAGTCCTGCACCGGCTCGCCCAGCACCAGCCAGGCGGCGGCCGCCGCGTAGATCGGCCCCAGATACAGCACCACGCCTACGCGCGCCGCTCCGAGTTCGCGCTGCATGTACGAATAGGCGAGGTAGGCCCCGAGCCCGGGGAACAGCGCTGCAGCCAGCATGTAACCGAAGCTGGCCCAGGAAACCTGTGTCGGCATGAACATCAGCGCCTCGGCCACGGTCAAGGGCACAAGCACCACCAGTCCGCCGGCCATGATGAGCGCCAGGCGCGCCGCGGGGCCGAACGGGCTCGGCCATGCCTTGAGCAGCAGCGAGTACGCGGTCCAGGAGAGCATCGCCACCAGAATCCAGGCGTCTCCGACGGTGAATTCCACCTGGGCCAGTCCGCCCCATCGACCCTTGAGAACGATGTGCAGCACGCCCGCAAATGCGAGCGCCACGCCGAACAGCTGCAGCGCGCCCATGCGCTCCTTCAGAACGAAGCGGGACATAAGCGCAATCATCACCGGCGAAGTGGAGTAGATCAGCGCGATATTGGTGGCCACGGTCGTGCGCGCGCCCAGGTAGACGAAGGCGCCGCAGATCCACATGCCGAGCGCGCCCAGAACGAGACTCTGCTTCCACCCGCGCCGGATCGCAATCGGATGCGCGGCGAGTTCGCGCCAGGACATCGCAGCCAGCAGCAGGAACGCGATCAGCCAGCGGCCCAATGCGAGCGCGTGCGGCGCCACTGTGTCCGCCGCGCTGCGGCCGACCAGATAGTTGACGCTCCACAGCGCCGGGGTGATGAAGATCAGGGCGTACGCCCAGTGCTTGCGATGTTCTGGAGTCAATGTGGTGCGTCGAGAAACGAGTACGGGGCGCGCCGCGCCCCGTTTGCGCGATTATAGTGCAAGCCTGTGCAAAATCCATGCGCCGGCGTTTCCCGCCGCGAAACGGCAATTCGCACCGGGCCCGCGCGAGCCGATAGAATGGCGGCATGTCGGACACCAATTCAATCACGGGACTGATCCTCGCCGGCGGCCAGGGTCGGCGCATGGGCGGCGTGGACAAGGGCCTGCAGGATTTTCGCGGCAAGCGCCTGGTGGACCACGTCTATGAACGCCTCGCGCCGCAAGTGGGCGGCATCATCGTCAATGCCAACCAGAATCACGACGCCTACGCGACCCTGGGCGTGCCCGTGGTCGGCGACGCCATCGGGCCGTTTGCCGGTCCGCTCGCCGGGCTGCACGCCGGCCTGTGCATCTCGCCCCGTCCTTACCTGGTTTCGGTGCCCTGCGACTCGCCGTTTCTGCCCGACGATCTGGTCGCGCGCATGTTTGCGGCGCTGGAGGGTTCGGGCGCCGAGATCGCGGTGGCCAAGACCGGCAAGTGGCAGCAGCCGGTATTCTGCCTGGTGCGCAGCGGCGTTCTCGATCACCTCAACGACTTCCTCAGGAACGGCGGGCGCAAGGTCGACGCCTGGTATGCGACGCTGCGCCTCGCCGAGGTCGCGTTCGACGACGAGGAGGAGGCCTTTTCCAACATCAATACCAGCGATGAACTCAATGCGCTGCAGACGAACAAGCAGAAGCTGTAAGCGAGAACACCAGGCCTGTCTCTTA
>JAENXP010000039.1 GCA_016649475.1 Burkholderiales bacterium
CGTCCTGCCGCTACGGATGGAGAACTTTGGGCTGGCCGCGGGTGGAGGAAATTGTGGTCGCGACAGGCGATGGGTTGCGCTGATAGCGCTGCTTCCGCTGAGGTGGCGACGCCAAAATATTAGACAACTGTCTAATATTCGTCTAATTTTCGGCTCGCAACGGGCTGCGAGAACTGGCTAACTAATTGATTTTATTGGCTCCCCGAAGAGGGCTCGAACCTCTGACCTGCGGATTAACAGTCCGTCGCTCTACCAGCTGAGCTATCGGGGAATAGTGAACCCGGTTACGCCGGGCTCAGGAAGGCGCGTATTTTAATGGCTGGGGGAGGCTGGGTCAATTGCAAATGCGGCCATGCCTCAGGCTGAAACACTGGCGACCGCTCCGCGCCGGACCCGAGAGCCGGCGCGGAATACGATGGTTCAAGCGATCACTTTGGCGATCGCGTCGGCCGAGCAGTCGACGTTCCTGGTGTTGAGCGCGGCTACGCAGATGCGTCCGCTCTCGATCGCGTACACCGCGAACTCTTCGCGCATGCGCACCACCTGCTCCTTGGTCAGGCCGGAGTAGGAGAACATGCCGCGCTGTTGCGTAATAAAACTGAAATTGGCGCCGGGCACGCGCGCATGGATTTTCTCCACCAACAGCTTGCGCATGGACTTGATGCGGTCGCGCATCTGACCGAGTTCCTGCTGCCAGAGCGTGCGCAGTTCCGGGTCGGCGAGCACGGCGGCTACGATCTTGCTGCCATGGGTCGGCGGGTTGGAGTAGTTGCTGCGCACCAGGCGCTTGATCTGCGACAGGACGCGCGCGCCTTCGTCGCTGGTTCCGGCCACCACGTTCAGGCTGCCCACGCGCTCGCCGTAGAGCGAGAACGACTTGGAAAACGAGTTCGCCACGAGCAGGGGCATGCCGCTCTGCGCGAACAGGCGCACGGCGCTGCCGTCGGAGTCCAGGCTGTCACCGAAGCCCTGATAGGCGATGTCGAGGAAGGGCACGAGGCCGCGCGCGGCCATGGTCTCGGCCACGACCTTCCACTGCGCCTCACTCAGGTCGACGCCGGTCGGGTTGTGGCAGCAGGCGTGCAGCAGCACGACATCGCCGGCGGGCATGGCCTTGAGCGCGGCTATCATGCCGTCGAAGTCGACGCCGCGGGTCTTGGCGTCGTAGTAGGGATAGGCGTTGACCTTGAAGCCGGCGCTCTCGAATACCGCGCGGTGGTTTTCCCAGCTCGGGTCGCTGATCCATAAGGCGGCTTCAGGTGCGGTGCGATGCAGAAAATCCGCGCCCACCCTGAGCCCGCCGGTCCCGCCCAGCGTCTGCACCGTAACGATGCGGCCTTCTTTCAGGGCCGCAGAGTCCGCGCCGAAGACCAGGCTTTGTACCGCTTTGTCGTAAGTTGCGAGGCCGTCGATGGGCAGGTAGTTGCGCGCCACCGGCTGTGCCACCAGCTGCTGCTCGGCACGGCGCACGCATTCCAGCAAGGGCACTTTACCGTCGTCGCCGGTGTAGACACCTACGCCGAGATTGACCTTTTTCGGGTTTTTGTCGGCGTTATAGGCTTCGGTCAGGCCCAGAATCGGGTCGCGCGGCGCCATTTGCACGCCGGAGAGCAGAGAAGGGGAGTGAGGGGCGTTCATCGTGCTAGACTTTCGCGTTTTATTGAAACCCTGATTGTACCCCTTGATCGTTTCCTTTCCCAATAGCCCGTTCAAGCTGCACCAGCAGTTCGAGCCTGCCGGCGACCAGCCAGAGGCCATCGCCAAACTCATCGAAGGCGTGGAAGACGGGCTCGTCTACCAGACCCTGCTCGGGGTGACCGGTTCGGGCAAGACCTACACCATGGCGCAGGTGATCGCGCGCCAGGGCAGACCGGCGCTGGTCATCGCCCCGAACAAGACCCTCGCGGCGCAGCTGTACTCGGAAATGCGCGAATTCTTTCCCGAGAACGCGGTCGAGTATTTCGTCTCCTACTACGATTACTACCAGCCCGAGGCCTACGTGCCCTCGCGCGACCTGTTCATCGAGAAGGACTCGAGCATCAACGAGCACATCGAGCAGATGCGCCTGTCGGCGACCAAATCGCTGCTGGAGCGCAAGGACACCATCATCGTCGCCACCGTGTCCTGCATTTACGGCATCGGCGATCCGGTCGATTACCACGGCATGATCCTGCACCTGCGCGAGCGGGAGAAACTGTCGCAGCGCGACGTCATCGCGCGCCTGACGGCGATGCAGTACCAGCGCAACGAGTTCGAATTCGCCCGCGGCACGTTCCGCGTGCGCGGCGACGTGCTCGACGTGTTCCCGGCGGAACACTCCGAGACCGCGGTGCGCATCAGCCTGAACGACGACGAAGTCGAGACCCTGTCGATATTCGACCCGCTCACCGGCCGCGTGCACCAGCGCGTGCCGCGCTTCACCGTCTATCCCTCCAGCCATTACGTCACGCCGCGCGAGACCACGCTGCGCGCGATCGAGGCGATCAAGCTCGAACTGCGCGAGCGCATCGATCATTTCGTCAAGGCAAACAAGCTGGTCGAGGCGCAGCGCATCGAGCAGCGCACCCGCTTCGACCTGGAGATGCTCAACGAGATGGGGTTTTGCAAAGGCATCGAAAACTATTCGCGCCACCTGTCCGGACGCAAGGCGGGCGAACCGCCGCCGACGCTGATCGACTACCTGCCGCACGACGCCCTGATGATCATCGACGAGAGCCACGTCACCATCGGCCAGATCGGCGGCATGTACAAGGGCGACCGCTCGCGCAAGGAGAACCTGGTCGATTACGGCTTCCGCCTGCCTTCCGCGCTGGACAACCGGCCGCTGCGCTTCGACGAATTCGAGCGCATGATGAAGCAGACCTTTTTCGTTTCGGCGACGCCGGCCGAGTACGAGCGCACGCATTCGGCCCAGGTGGTGGAGCAGGTGGTGCGCCCGACCGGTCTGGTCGACCCGATGCTCGAAGTGCGCCCGGCCACGACGCAGGTTGACGACCTCCTTTCCGAGATCAGCCTGCGCGTGGCGCAAAAGGAGCGCATTCTGGTGACCACGCTCACCAAGAAAATGGCCGAGGACCTGACCGAGTATCTGGCCGAGCACGGCATCAAGGTGCGCTACCTGCATTCCGAGGTGGAGACCGTGGAGCGGGTGGAAATCATCCGCGACCTGCGACTGGGCAAATTCGACGTGCTGGTGGGCATCAACCTGCTGCGCGAAGGCCTGGACCTGCCGGAGGTGTCGCTGGTGGCCATCCTCGACGCCGACAAGGAAGGTTTCCTGCGCTCCGAGCGCTCGCTGATCCAGACCATAGGCCGCGCCGCACGCCACATCAACGGCGCCGCGATACTCTATGCCGACCGCATCACCGACTCGATGAAGCGCGCCATCGGCGAAACCGAGCGGCGCCGCGCCAAACAGCTAGCCCACAACGAGAAGCTCGGCATCACACCGGTGGGCATCACCAAGCGCATCAAGGACATCATCGAGGGCTTCTACGACCGCGACCAGGCGCAGTTCGATCTCAAGGCGGCGCAGGACCAGGCACGCTACGAGCACATGAGCGAGAAGCAGCTGGCACGCGAACTCAAGCGCCTGGAGAAGCAGATGCTCGACCACGCGCGCAACCTGGAATTCGAAAAAGCCGCCGAGGCGCGCGACCGGCTTACCGAACTGAGAAAGTCCGTGTTCGGCGTGGTGACGCCGGAAGGGGATATCAGGAAGGTCGGGTAAATAAAATTATCTACGGTGCGCTAAATACTATCGCACGCTACGGACGGCCTTGCGCGCTGCGCGCGCCAACCGCATTTTCTGTACGGATGAAAAGCGCATCCGCACAGAAAATGCGGTTATGGATAAAGCAAGGGCGGTGTGGGGTTTTAATACAAGATCGCCGATTGTGCACGGATGTGTTTTTCATCCGTGCACAATCGACGATCCGCGCGGACGGTTTTTCGTCCGCGCAAGAAGTTACTTGACCAAAGGAACACGACCATGAATTTGCCGCCACCGGCGCCGCGCCGCCACAAGCACACGCGCAACATCAGCTGCGAGGGATACCAGCGCGAAGACGGCCTGTGGGACATCGAGGCGCGCATCGTCGACACCAAACCGTTCAGCTACCGCGAGCCGTTTCGTGGCTTGCGCGAGCCCGGGGAGGCGGTGCACGACATGGCGCTGCGGCTGACCATCGATGACGACATGGTGGTGCGCGACATCGAGGTGGCGACGATGTCGGCGCCCTACGCGCCTTGCATGGGTGTCGCACCGGCGTTCAAAGGGCTGATCGGCAAAAAAATAGGCGGAGGCTGGCGGCGCGCCGTGCAGGAATGCGTCGGCGGGGTGAAAGGCTGCACCCATCTGCGCGAACTGCTGTTGCCCGCCGCGACAGTCGCGTTTCAAACCCTGGGCAGCTGGCCCGAAGACGGGCAGCCGGTGCCGCCTCCGGACCCCGATTACCAGACTGAGCGTCCGCATTTCGTCGATGGCTGCAAGGCCTGGGCCACGGACGGTGAGGTGGTTGCAAAGCTGTTTCCGCACTTCCACCGCAAAGCCCGTTGAGCGCGGGGAGCGGACGCGGGCGCAGTCTAGCCGGGCTTCTCCGGCTTGGCCGGTAGCTTCGGCGCCGGCCGGCGCCCGTCGAACATATGGATAATACTGAGTATGGGGTGGCGCAGCGGCATGCGCGGGCCGGCCCATTTCATCACCACCCGGATCTGTTCTCGCATCTGCGCGCTGTAGCAGTGCACGGTGCAGTTGGTGCAGGTCGGCTTGGCGTCGCCGAACACGCAGCGCTCGAGCCGGCGCGTCGCGTATTCGAGCAGTTCGGCGCAATCGGCGCAAAGCGGAGTGCGGTTCGGATGAGCATGTCCGCGGCAGTACAGGCGCACCATCGCCTTGATGATCGTCAGTTCGCGCGCGCGGCGCACGAAGCGCTTGTCGGTGGTGAATTCGATCACCTGGGGGGGCACTGGATACCCTCCGCGAAAGCGATCATGGCCGCGCGCATCTAGGCGTTCCCGCGCCCGACTGCCCAGACCGCAGCCTCCAGGCGCGAACGGAAGCCGAGCTTCTTCAGCAGATTCTTGACATGCACCTTGACCGTGGCATCGGTAATGTCGAGATTGCGCGCAATCAATTTGTTCGACAGCCCCTGCGCCAGGCCGTGCAGGATTTCCTGTTCGCGCCTGGTGAGCGTGGCGCTGTCGCGCTGGCTGGCGGTGGCCTCGTCGCGGATGGCGCGCGCGAGCAGGCCGTTCAACCTCTCGCCGATCACGGTGCTGCCGTTCAGGGTCTGATCGATGGCGGCGAGCAGATCCTCCGGTTCCATGTCCTTGAGCAGGTAGCCGTCCGCGCCGCTGCGGATCGCGGCTACCAGATCGTCGGCATTGTCCGATACGGTGAGTATCACCACGCGGCAGTCGAGGCCGGCGTCGCGGATCGCCTTGAGCGTGTCTATGCCGTTCATGCTTTTCATGTGCAGGTCGAGCAGGATCAGGTCCGGGTCGAGTTCGCGCGCCTTGTCCACGCCTTGCTCGCCACTTGACGCCTCGCCCACCAGCTGAAGGTGGGGCGCCATTGCGATCAGCTGCGACACGCCTTTGCGAAACAGCGGGTGGTCGTCGATGATCAATATGCGGTTGCCCTCACTCATGTCGCCGCCTCCGATCCTGTGTCACAGATCATGGTCGGGCACTGTCGGCGTCCGGCGGCAATCGCGGCCGGTCGCATCCCCGCTGCGCGGGACCCCTGCTTCCTGCTCATGTCGCCACCGCCTCTGGCGTTGCGGCGACGCGGAACGGTCCGCGTGGCGAAAAGACCAGCTCCACGCGCGTGCCGCCCTCTGCGCGCCGCGCCACCTGCAGCGTGCCGCCGAGCGTCGCCGCGCGGTCGCGCATGATGGCCAGGCCGTAGTGGTGCGTCGGCGGCTCTGCGTCCTTGATGCCCACGCCGTCGTCGTCCACTGCCACGCGGATGTGGTTCTGTTCGATCGCCAGCCGCACGTCGGCGCGGCGCGCACGCGCATGATGCTCGACGTTGGTGAGCGCCTCGCGCACCACCTGGAGCACATGGATCTGCTCGCTAGAATCCAGTTCGTGCCCCAGGAGCCGGTCATGCAGCCGGATCTCCACGCCTGCGCGCTGCGAGAACTCGCGCACCGTGTCCTGCAGCGCCTCGGACAGGCCGCGCCCGTCTATGCGCAGACGGAAAGTGGTGAGCAGTTCGCGCAGCTGCCGGTAGGCGTTGTTGATCCCGAGCTTGAGTTCCTCGACCACCTCGGCCGTCTGTTCGCGCACGCCACTGGCATCGAGCTGCTGCCGTAGCCGCGTTACCTGGATTTTGAGGTAGGTCAGCGATTGCGCCAGCGAGTCGTGCAGTTCGCGCGCGATCACCGAGCGCTCTTCCAGCAGCGCGATGCCGCGCCGCTCGTCGCTGCGCTTGGCGGTGGCGAAAGCCGCGCCTATGTGGTGCCCGATCGATTCCAGCAGCTTCATCTTCCACTCTTCGAGCTGCATGCCGGCGGGCAGCTGCAGCAGCATCACGCCGTAGGGTTTGCCGCCTTCGGACAGCGGTACCGAGAGCATGCGCTCATCGCCGCTGCCGACGGTGCGTATCCCCGATTCGGCCGCGCCGGAATCGAAGCATTCGTAACATCGCTCCTGCTGGCACCATGACTTCGCCTGCTCGCTACCCGCATGCAGCGCCATCGGAAAGCCGCGCCGGTCGTTTTCCTCGCGCGCGCATATCGCCCCCGCCTTGAGCCCGACGACGCGCTCGATATCGCGCATCACGCCGTCCAGCGTGGCCTGCGTGAGGGGGTTTTCGGCCAGCGTGCGCGTGGTGTGGTACAGCACTTCCAGCGACACGTTGGTGCGTTCGAGCTGCTCGGTCTTCTCCTGTACACGCGCTTCCAGCGTCGCATAGCTGCGCGACAGATCCTCCACCATGTAATTGAACGACTGTCCCAGTTGCCCCAGTTCGTCCTCGCCGGCATGTCTGGCGCGCACGTCGAAGTCGCCCGCGCGCACGCGGCGCGCGCATTGCAATAGATCGCCGAGCGGGACGATGACCTGCGCGTGCATGAGAAACAGTGCGATAAACATCACCACGACGATCAGGAACAGCGCGGCGCCCTGGATCAGGCGCAGCGCCTGGATACGCCGTTCCAGATCCTGCTCGAGTAGATATACCAGCCGATCGATGTCGAGAACGAAGGCCGCCATGCGCGCGACGAAGCCGTCGCGGGCCGGCACACCCGTCGTGGCCGCGAGCGCGATCGCGGGTTTAAGCGTGCTTTGCCAGCTGGTCGCAACGCGATCATAGGCGCGGCGCGTAGGGTCGGACTCTGCCCCGGGCACACCGCCTACCAGCTGCTGACCGTAAAGCCGCGTTTCAAAATCGTCGAGCGCCTGCTGCAACTCGGCCGGAGTATGCCCGGCATCGTCCGAGCGCAGCACCTGCACCGTGATCCAGTACGACTGCATCCTCAGGCTGCCGGCGCGGTTGATCGCGGCAGCCTTGCCCGTGGACAGTTCGGCGAATACCGTGGCGCTGATGGTGGCCGCGAGTGCCAGGAGCACGATGGCTCCGAGCGCGATCCCCAGCCTGACCACCACGGACTCCGCGAAAAAGCGTCGATCGATTTTCATGCGGCTTTGCTCCCATACGGCCGAAGATGCGACCGTATCTTGTTTGGCGTTGCCCCCATTTTGCCCTGTTGCCCCCGCAGGCGCCACCGTGCGCGGGTGGTAGCGCCGGCAAAAGCCTGCGGGGACATGGTATTGCGCGTGCAGGTCTGTTCGCTCGGCATTACTACCAAATGGGTAGAGCGCTCGCGCAAGGACGATTTTGACGTATTTCCAGCGCCGCCGTGCGCGCCTAGACTCTGACGAAATTCAATTTGGTGCGGACACCGTTACATGACTTCAAACACCAGTTATTCAATAAACGCAGTCAATTCTTGGAGGCACTGAGCATGTCGGACATCAAAAAATGGGACGTTGAGGACGAGAAGTTCTGGGAGTCCACCGGCAAGAGCATCGCAAACCGGAATCTGTGGATTTCGATCCCGAGTCTGCTGGTCGGGTTCGCGGTCTGGATTCTGTGGAGCATGGTGACGGTGCAGATGATCAACGCCGGCTTCCCGTTCAAGCCGGTGGAGCTGTTCACGCTCTCGGCGATCTCCGGTCTCACCGGCGCAACACTGCGCATACCGAGCAGCTTCTTCATCCGCATCGCCGGCGGCCGCAATACCATCGTGTTCACCACTGCCCTGCTGATGATTCCCGCGCTGTTTACCGGGATTGCGCTGCAGGACAAGAGCACGCCCCTGTGGGTGTTCCAGATCCTCGCCTTCCTGTGCGGCTTTGGTGGTGGCAACTTCGCCTCTTCGATGTCCAATATCAGCTTCTTCTTTCCGAAGCGCATGCAGGGCCTCGCCCTGGGCCTGAACGCCGGACTGGGGAACTTCGGTGTGACCACGATGCAGATCGTGGTGCCCCTGGTGATGACATTTTCCCTGTTCGGCGCGCTGGGCGGTGACGGCATTCCGCTGGTGCAGGCCTCCGGCAGTCTGATCGGCAAAAGCGCGGTCGGCGCGATCACCTATATCCAGAACGCCGGTTTCGTCTGGCTGCTGCTGTTGGTCCCGCTCGCGTTCATCGGCTGGTTCGGCATGAACAACATCGTTACCCCGGAGGTTTCGCCGAACATCGGCTCACCTTTCACTGCGATGTCCAAGATTATCGGCATGCTGATGATCAGTTTCATCACCGCCGCTGCCGGCCTGTACCTGATCCTGCCGGCGCCTGTGGGCATGGGCGCACCCGGCTGGGCGAAGTGGTTCATCCTCGCCGGCATCATCGCCGCCACTGTGTTCCTGATGAAGTTGATCCCGGGCGATATCAAGCCGAACCTGCAGCGCCAGTTCAAGATCTTCGGCAACAAACACACTTGGGTCATGAGCATCATCTACACCATGACTTTCGGCAGCTTCATCGGCTATTCGGCCGGTTTCGCTCTCGCGATCAAAGTGATCTTCGGCTTCACCCACACCGTCGGCGCCGACGGCACCATGACCAACGCACTGAATCCGAACGGCCCGTCGGCGTTGATGTATGCCTGGATGGGGCCCTTCATCGGCGCCTTGATCCGCCCCGTGGGTGGCTGGATCGCAGACAAGGTGGGCGGCGCCAAGGTCACCCAGATCGTTTCCATCGTGATGATCGCGGCGGCGCTGGGCGTGGCCTATTACATGAAAGCGGCCTATCAGTCGGCCACGCCGGAGCAGTTCTTTATGCCATTTTTCGTTCTGTTCCTGGTCCTGTTTGCCGCTTCCGGGATCGGCAACGGCTCGACCTTCCGCACCATCGCCATCGTGTTCCCGAAAGAGCAGGCGGGGCCGGTGCTGGGCTGGACATCGGCGGTCGCAGCCTATGGCGCGTTCATCATCCCGCAAGTGTTCGGCGAGCAGATCAAGGCCGCCACACCGGAGAATGCGTTGTTCGGTTTCGCCATTTTTTACGCCGTGTGCCTGGCGTTGAACTGGTGGTACTACCTCGGCCCGAAAGCGGAATTCGACAATCCGTGACGGACCGGGACAGGGACCGGAGTGAACATTGCGTACCTCAAGCCCCTACGCTTCTGGCAAGACCGGGAACGCAGGCGCCATCGCGAGTCCGGTCCTGAAGCACTGGAACGCGGAAGACGCGGTCTTCTGGGAGAGCGAGGGCCGCGCCATTGCGAGCCGCAACCTGTGGATCTCGATTCCGGCGCTGATGCTCGCATTCGCGGTGTGGATGGTGTGGAGCGCAGTGGTGGTAAATCTGCCCTACGTCGGTTTCAAGTTCACTACGCGGGAGCTGTTCTGGCTCGCGGCGCTGCCGTCTTTATGCGGGGCGACCTTGCGCATCTTCTATTCCTTCATGGTGCCGGTATTCGGCGGCCGCCGCTGGACCGCGATTTCCACCGTCTTGCTGCTGCTGCCCGCTATCGGCATAGGCTTTGCCGTCCGCGATCCCGGCACCAGCTATTCGACCTTGGTGCTGCTGGCGCTTGCGTGCGGATTGGGCGGCGGAAGTTTTGCCTCGAGCATGTCCAACATCAACTTCTTCTTTCCCAAGACG
>JAENXP010000563.1 GCA_016649475.1 Burkholderiales bacterium
CTGGCCGGGGCCGGGCCGGTGAGCATGATGGTCGGGTCTGCGCCGGTGATCGCGGCGGCGACGACGCGAGCGCGCGGCGTGAGGCCGAGCGCGCGGCCTTTCTGCTCGCTGCCGATCAGGATCGCAGCGGCGCCATCGACGATGCCGGATGAATTGCCGGCGGTATGGATGTGATGGATGCGCTCGACCTGCGGATACTTTTGCAGCGCGACGGCGTCGAAACCCATTTTGCCCGGCTGTTCGAACGAAACCTTCAGCGCGCCCAGCGTCTCCAGCGTCGTGCCCGGGCGTATGGTTTCATCCTGCTCCAGCACCGCCAACCCGACCCGGTCGAATACCGGGACGATGGATTTGTCGAAGTAGCCTGCGCCGCGCGCGGCGGCGGCTTTCTGATGTGAGCCGACGGCGAATGCGTCCACCTGCTCGCGCGTGAAACCTTCCAGCGTCGCAATCAGATCGGCGCTGATGCCTTGAGGAATGAAGTGGGTGGCCAGACTGGTCTCGGGATCCTGCGCCCAGGGGCCGCCGTCGGAGCCGATCGGCACGCGCGACATCGACTCGACGCCGCCGGCGACGACCAGGTCCTCCCAGTCGGAACGGATTTTTTGCGCCGCGAGGTTTACCGCTTCCAGGCCGGAACCGCAGAAGCGGTTCAACTGAAACCCGGCGGCCTTCCAGTCCCAGCCGGCCGCGAGCGCGGCGGTCTTGCCGATGCAGGCGCCCTGCTCGCCGATGGGCGAGACGCAACCGATCACCACATCGTCGACCTGGCTGGTATCCAGATCGTGGCGCCCGGCCAGCGCGTTCAACGCGCCCGCAAGCAGGTTGACCGGCTTGATGTCGTACAGGGCGCCGCTGGTCTTGCCGCGGCCGCGCGGCGTGCGGATTGCATCGAATATCATGGCTTCGGCCATGGTGGTCTCCCGGATCAGGTTGATGGAGGACGGGTAGCAGGCGACGGGCGCTGCAGCAATCTCATGATACCGCTGATCAAGCGCGGGCGCGCGCGGCGTGGCACACTATCGGCGCTACAGTTTTGCCGCTAAAGGAGAATGACCGATGTCCGATCCAGGCAGCGAATTCCGTGCACTGCTCGAGCGCATGACGCAGGCGATCTGCCGCGGCGACGGCGCCGCCGCGGCGGCCTGCTTTGTCGCCGACGGCGTTTACCACGACGGTTTCTATGGCGAATTCCGCGGCCTTGAAGCGATCCGCCGCATGGTTGAAGAACATTTCCATGGCAACGCGAGCGGCTTTTCCTGGACCTTGTCCGATGCCTTGAGCGACGGCCGGCTGGCCTATGCGCGCTATGCCTTTTCCTACATTTCAAAAATCGCAGGCAGCGAGGGCAAGCGGGTATATTTCTCCGGCATCGCCCAGATTCGACTGCAGAGCGGCCTGATTTCCCGCTACGAGGAAATGTTCGATCGCGGCGTTGCGCTGGCGCAGATGAATTTCGCGCCGGAACGCATTTCGAAGTCCTTGAAACGCTGGGCGGATCAGGAAATCGAGGCGCAAAAATAAATCCCCCCTCGCGGCACACTATCTGTATAATCCGCCCCGCATCGTTCAATCCCAGTCTGTCCGCTGCTCTCGCGGTTCTGCTTTAGTTCCCCGAATCAACCAATAACATCTGCCTGGACTGGCATCGCGTAACCAATCGTCGACAGGCCGAAAACCAGGAGCAATACATGTCTTTTTCCGCACTCGGCCTGCGCGCCGAGCTTTTGCTTGCCGTCGGCGAGCAAGGCTATACCGAACCCACCCCGATACAGGCACAGGCGATACCCGCCGTGCTCGCCGGCCGCGACCTCATGGGCGGCGCCCAGACGGGCACCGGCAAGACCGCAGGCTTCACCCTGCCCATACTGCAAAAGATCGCCGAGCAGGCGGGCGGGCCCCAAGGCCGTACGCCGGTGCGCGCGCTCATTCTGGTGCCCACGCGCGAGCTCGCGGCCCAGGTTCAGGCCAGTGTCCACACCTACGGCAAGCATCTGCCCAAAATCAGGTCGCTGTCGGTGTATGGCGGCGTCGGCTTTCACCCGCAGGTGCAGGCACTGAAGCGCGGCATCGACATCCTGGTGGCGACGCCGGGGCGCCTGCTCGATCACCTCGCGCAGCGCACGGTGGATCTGTCCAAGGTGCAGGTGCTGGTGCTGGACGAGGCCGACCGCATGCTCGACATGGGTTTCATACCCGACATCCGCAAGATCCTCGCCTACCTGCCCAAGCAGCGGCAGAACCTGCTGTTCTCGGCCACTTTCTCCGACGAAATCAAGAAACTCGCCGACGGCTTCATGCACGACCCGCTGCTGGTCGAGGTCGCGCGCCGCAACGCCACTGCCGATCTGATCGCCCAGCGCGTGTGTCCGGTGGACCGCGAGAAAAAGAAGGACCTGCTCGCGCATCTGATCACCCAGGGCGACTGGAAGCAGGTGCTGGTGTTTACGCGCACCAAGCACGGCGCCAACAACCTCGCCGAGAAACTGGTCAAGTCGGGCATCCGCGCCGACGCCATCCACGGCAACAAGAGCCAGCCCGCGCGCACGCGCGCACTGGCCGAGTTCAAGGCCGGCAAGATCAAGGTGCTGGTCGCGACCGACATCGCCGC